>CATPAW010000144.1 GCA_955652255.1 uncultured Chthoniobacterales bacterium
GATCCGGAACGGTAATCGCGGTCGCTGATTGTCGATCTTCCCGCTGTAGAGGCCGCCGTCCCCCGGCCGGCGGCAAATTGTGATAAGCCGCTGAGGACAGCGGCCGCTACAACTAAGCCAACAAGCGCTCGAGTGAGTCGACGCAAATCTGCGACCAGCTCTCCAGCGATTCGCGGCGCGTAACCAACTCGTCTTTCGTAAGAAATGCCAGACCGATTATCATCGCTTCGCGTTTTTCGACTTTCGGTTCTGCTAATTTGAAAACGTGGACGATGCCCAGATGGACGCGGCCCACGTCGGTCGTGTCGTCATTTAAAAGGGCGACGGTGCGATCTTCAAATTTTGTGTCGATCTTGATTTCTTCGTTCACTTCGCGCTCGACACCAGCACGATAGGCCGCTTCATCCAGCGCAAAAAACGATTCGTCAGCTTCATTCATGTGGCCGCCGATGCCGATGGACCCTTTTGCGACCAGCCGTTGCTCGCCCGCTTTCTTGCCGCGGACATAATAAAGAACTTTGTCCGCAAACATAAGCAGCACGTACGGGATGATCTGTTTGTAAGCGGGATCGTTTTCGGCTTGAGCGCGCGGCAGGAAGAAATTGTTCCCACGCGACAACAACGCGCTCAAATATTCCTGCGGCTCGAAGTTCAGTCCGTGAAAACTTCCCAACTGATCGAACAAACTTCGCCTAACGACCAGAATATTTTCGTCTGGCGGACTCATCGGCGCACTCCGCGGTCAAAAGGAATAAGTAACGCCCAGTTGCGGACCAAGCAGATTCAGACTGGGATTTGGATCGGTTTGTCCGCCATTCGAGAGATGTTCATAAAGAACGCCGGCCTCGACTTTCCAACGTTCGCTCAGTTCGTAGGCTACACCGGCCGCCGCCAAAATGTTGAAGGTGAAATCCTGGCCTTGCGCGCCCGGAATGTCCGGATGGCTGTCGATCCAGCCCAAACCAACCCCGCCTGAAATGTACGGAACGAGACGGCTGGTCGGCTGGACGAAGTTGTAACGAAGACCAAAATTCAAGCCAAAATAATGATTTTCGATGCCGCGGAAAATCGGTTCTGCCACGGCGGAGAAGTAAAATTGATTGTAACCCCGCAGCCAACCGTCGCTTTGCCTCACTCCCCAGCGGATACGCGCCGTCAGAAACTCCGCTCCGATTTCATAACTATGTGGGCTATTAATGAAACCGAATAAATAGGCAGACTCGGCCGCTAATTCGAATCTTGGCGCGTCGAACGGTTCAGTTGCAACGCTTTCTACGCCTGCAAATCCTCGCTGCGCGGCAAAAAGAGCGCCGACAAGTAGCGCGATGCAAAATATTTTCATCAGGCGCGGTATCATAGGAGCGGTTGGTTGAATTGCAATCGAGCGACGTTTCCGTAGCGGCCGTCTGCAACCACCGACTATTAGTGCGTCGCTCATACGATCCCGCTACAAAATTCGGCAAGATCGACAGGTAGTGCGCTGGTCCATTCGTGCTCGCCATCGACCGCGAGCTTTGTGGCATGAAGAGCGTGGCGCGGCAGGAGCAGGTGCCGCTCGAGGTCGCACGTCCAGCCCGTCTCGATAAATTGGAGATAAAACTTTTCATCCGGGCCATAGATTTTGTCGCCGACAATCGGGTGGCCAGTTGAAGCGAGATGGACCCGAATTTGGTGTGTGCGACCGGTGTGCGGGATCGCGCGAATGAGGCTGAATTTTTCGATTGTCGATCTAACGAAGCGCCGCTCGACATGGAACTCAGTCTTGGCCGGCGCGCCGGCCGGATGAATCATTTGCTTCAACCAGATGGCCGACTGCCGATGTTTGCCTTGCCGATCCAACGGCGCATCAACAATTTTCATTTCCCAATCCGGCCAGCCCCAGACAATCGCCAAATATTCTTTTTTTAATCGTTGTTGCTGCATCAAGAGACCAAATCGCCGTGCCGCCGTGGAGGTTTTTGCAACCAGGACCAGACCGCTTGTCTCGCGGTCCAGCCGGTTCACAATCGAAACCTGACCGCCATTCGCGATTTCAAACGCGAGCAGCTCGCGTAATTCTTTCCATAACGTCGGCGTGCCGCTCGGCTTGGTCGGGTGCACAAGAAGAAACGGCGGTTTGTCGACAACGAGATAAGCCTCCGTCTCGTCAACGATTTTAAAGTCGAAGATCGACATCTTCAGGCGTATCTGTAGTGGCGCTCGATGAGCGTCGCATTTTATTTCGGCGGTCATAGACCGCCGCTACAGCTTATTCGTTGACTTGACCTCGCTTGCAAAACCGCTTTACCTAGACCCTCGGTTTTTACCAATGGGAGCCGCCGTGGACCTCAAAGACATCAAAGCCCTCATCGATTTGATGAAGAAGAACGACCTCTCGGTCTTCGAGATGGAGAAAGATGGTTTTCGCCTGAAGCTGCAAAAAGGCGTTGGCGACCAACCGATTATTTCCGCGCCCGCAACTGTCTCGCCGTCTCCAACGCCGGCGGTTTCAAACGGCCCGCCCGCCGCGGCATCTCACTCGGCTGAAACGGCGCTCAAAGACATCGTTTCGCCCATGGTGGGTACCTTCTACCGCGGCGGCTCGCCGGACGCACCGCCGTTTGTCGATGTGGGAAAAACAGTCACCGAGGACACGGTCGTTTGCATTATCGAGGCAATGAAAGTGATGAACGAAATAAAAGCGGAAACCAGCGGAGTCATCGCGGAAGTTGTGGCTGAGAGTGGCAAACCGGTGCAGTTCGGTCAGGTCCTTTTCCGTGTGCGTTGACGCGCAGGGACGGAGCGCCAGTCCCTCGCGTCGCCGCCACCTTCATTCATGTTCGAGAAAGTCCTGATTGCCAATCGCGGCGAGATCGCGCTGCGCATCATCCGCGCTTGCAAAGAGCTCGGCGTTCGGACGCTGGCGGTTTATTCCGAGGCGGATGTTGATTCGATGCATGTTCAACTCGCGGACGAATCGATCTGCATCGGGGCGGCGCCCAGCTCGGAAAGTTATTTGAAACTCGACCGCATCATGAGCGCGGCCGAGGTGGGCAATGTCGATGCCATCCATCCCGGCTACGGTTTTCTGGCGGAAAATGCGCATTTCGCCGAAGTCTGCGAAAGCTGCAAAATCAAATTCATCGGACCGTCTTCGAGGGCGATGCAGGCGGTGGGAGATAAAAACACGGCGCGCGCTTGTGCGCGCAAAGCCGGCGTGCCGGTGACACCAGGAAGCAACGAGATCGTCGAAACAGAGATGGAAGCGGTGAGGATCGCGAAGAAAATCGGCTACCCGGTCATGATCAAGGCGACCGCCGGCGGGGGCGGGCGAGGAATGCGCACCGCCCACAATGAGCCGAGCCTTATCAACGGTTTTCACAGCGCGCGTCACGAGGCCGAGAAGGCTTTTGGGAACGGCCACGTGTATATCGAGAAGTTGATCGTCAATCCGCACCACATCGAGTTTCAAATCATGGCCGACCAGCATGGCCGCGTCGTTCATCTAGGCGAGCGGGATTGTTCCATTCAACGGCGCAACCAAAAGGTCATCGAGGAATGTCCATCGCCTCTCATGACTGCGGCTTTACGCAAAAAAATGGGCAATGCCGCGGTAAAACTAGCGAAGTCGGTCGGTTACGAGAATGCCGGCACGGTTGAATTTCTCGTCGATGCGGATCGACACTTTTACTTCATCGAGATGAATGCTCGTATTCAAGTGGAGCACACCATCACGGAAGAAGTTTACGGTTGCGATCTGGTCAAGGAACAGATCCGCATCGCTGCGGGTCAGCCACTCTCGCGGCACGTCGCGCATGCGACCCCGCGGCTCCACGCGGTCCAGTGTCGCATTAACGCCGAAGATCCGGCCAGAGATTTTCAACCATCGCCCGGACGAATCGCTTTTTACTACGCGCCCGGTGGCCGCGGTGTTCGCATCGATTCGCATGCTTACACCGGCTACATCGTGCCGCCATATTACGATTCCATGATCGCGAAAATCATCACCGTCGGCGCGACCCGCATTTCGGCCATCGATCGCATGCGCCGGGCTCTGGACGAGTATTACATCACCGGAATCAAAACAACGGTCCCATTTCATGCCGCCATCATGCGTAACGCCGAATTCCGCGACGGAAAATACGACACCGGTTTTGTCGAGCGGGTAATGGCTTCGGACAATTTCGAGCTGAGGCATGCGCCCGGCCGCCGGTTGCACGAGTAACGACGTTGCGAAGTCTAAGCGACTGCCGGCTCTACGGTATCTTAGATCTAAGCTATGTTGATGTCTTAGACGTGCCTCGCGTAGCCGAAGCGATGATCGAAGGAGATGTCGATCTTATTCAACTGCGCGGCAAACAACAGTCGGTCAACGAACTTGTCGATCTTGCATCGGACTTGCACAAAATTACATGTCGATCTTCGATTCCGCTGATCGTGAACGATCACGCCGAGATTGCGCGAAAAGTCCCGGTGGAAGGCGTGCATGTCGGCCAGGAGGACGATTCAATCTCGCTGGCCCGAGAAAAAACCGGCCGCGCCATTGTGATCGGGAAATCAACCCACAACTTGACGCAAGCAGCCGCAGCGCAACACGAAGGCGCGGACTACATCGGGTTCGGCCCAATCTTCGCGACGCCGACCAAGCCGGATTATGCGCCAATCGGCCTTACGGAGATTGCACCGGTGCATGTCGATGTAACGATGCCAGTCTTTTGCATCGGCGGAATCAAGATCGGCAATCTTGAGCAAGTCATCGCCGCAGGCGCGCGCCGCATCGCCATCGTTTCCGGATTATTGAAAGCGCCCGATATTGTCGAGTACGCGCGCGCTTGCAAAAAGCTTTTGATCGCTGACCTCTGACTTCTGATCTCCGATTTATGTCTGTATTAGTCGTCGGCTCCATCGCACTGGACACGGTGAAAACACCGGTCGAAGAACACAGCAATTTGCTAGGCGGCTCCGCTTCCTATGCCGCAGCGGCAGCGAGTTTTTTTTCTCCGGTCAAACTGGTCGGTGTTGTCGGGAATGATTTCCCCGATTCGGAGTTCGAGTTTTGGAAATCGCGCAAGATCGACAGTGAGGGAGTGCAGCGGGTGAACGGGAAAACTTTCCGTTGGTCTGGCGAATATTCCTGGGATTTAAACATGCGCGAAACGCGTTCGATCGCGCTGAACGTTTTCGAGAATTTCCAACCGAAGTTGCCGGGCTCGTATCGCAAAACCGATTTTGTTTTGCTGGCAAACATCGCGCCGACGTTGCAATCCCATGTGCTCGATCAGATGGAACAACCGCGCTTCGTCGTGGCCGATACGATGGACCTTTGGATCGAGACAACGCGTGCCGATTTGGATGCGCTGCTTCCACGGGTCGATCTTCTCATCTTGAACGACAGCGAGGCGCGGGAAATGACCAAAGAGACAAGCTTGATCAAAGCCGGCCGGCGCATTCGCAAATCAGGACCGCGCTATGTCGCGATTAAAAAGGGCGAGCACGGTGCCTTACTTTTCGGCGATGATGAATTTTTCAGCTGCGGCGCCTATCCGCTGGAAGACATCCACGATCCAACCGGGGCAGGGGACACCTTCGCCGGCGGCATCGCGGGATATTTGGCCGGAACAGTGAAGACCGTGCATTTCACCGATCTGCGCAAAGCGATGATTTACGGAAGTGTGCTCGCCAGTTTCGCGGTGGAAGCATTCAGCTTGGAGCGTTTGCGCAAACTGTCGACGGACGAAATCAAAGAGCGCTATGAGACATTCAAACTCATGAGCCAATTCGAAGTCACGGCCTGATTTTTAATCGGGTCGCTCGCCCAAGATCCATTTCTCGCACAAATTGCACAACGGGCACGCAGGACTCAAACTCAATGCACCTAAAAGAGAACTGACGTTGTGACCTTAGTGGCCTTAGCGCGAGACAAAACAAAGATACGCGCGCCCGTGAAGATTCGAACTTCAAACCTTCTGATCCGTAGTCAGATGCTCTATCCAGTTGAGCTACGGGCGCGGAGAGAGCGCTAATTTGCGGAGGAAGGCACGGGCGTCAACCGGTGGCGGAAGAAGAAGTGTCGAACTTTCAACGCCCAGCATCCAACGCCGAAGTCGGAAAACCTTTCTTTGAGTTCGATATTGGGCGTTCAGCGTTGGACGTTCGGCGTTTCTTCTGCTTCTTCTCCGGGTGACGATTTTCCTTGGGTGCGGCTTTGCAGCGAAATATCGCGAGGGCGGGGGGAATTTTTCGGTGCCGCTGCAATGGATGCTCGGGTTGCGACGATTAAAGCTGGACGCGGTCTGGCTCGAATTGCTGCCCGCCACGCAAGATGCGCGCGACGACCGGGCTAAGATCGACAACTTCCAACGGCAATTACGCGAGCACGGCCTTGCCGGTCGCTATTGCCTGCTTTATCAAAAGCCGGCGAATGACGTCCATGACCTCGACGCATTTCGTTGCATCGGCATTTCGAAGCGCGAACTGCTCGATCGGCTCGCCGGCCCGAACACACTTCTCAATCTCAGTTATTCGATCCATCCGCCGCTGCTGCTCCAATTCGAGCGACGGATTTTTTGCGATCTCGATCCAAGCGAAATTTTTTACTGGATGACCCGGACAGAGATGGGGCAATCGCACCATCACGAGTTTTGGACGATCGGGCTGAATGTTCGCGGGCCGGACTGCCGGTTGCCGGAGTCGCGCCTGAAATGGAAGACATTTTACCCGCTCGTGGATACTGAATTCTTCCGGCGTCAACCGCGTCCGCGCTCGTCGAAGTTTACGACGATTGGTCAATGGTATTGGAGTGGCGCGGTTGAAGTTGCGGGAGAATTTCCCGATTTATCGAAGAAACTTGCGTTTGAAAAATACCTCGATCTTCCGCGACACGTGCCGGAAGCGAGGTTCGAACTGGCCATGAATATCAACGCTAATGACCCCGAGCGAATGCGTCTCGCGGAATGTGGATGGCACATGGTCGATCCGCACCGGGTCGCGCGAACACCACGGAGATATCGGAGCTACATTGGGAGCGCACTCGCCGAATTCACAGCGATCAAGGGCGTAGACGTTGCGTGGCAAACAGGTTGGCTCAGCGATCGGGCGGCGAGCTTTCTGGCCTCGGGACGGCCGGTCGTCACCGAAGACACCGGCGCCGCGCCATATCTTCCGCTGGAAAGCGGCTTCCGTTTTGTCGACGGGCAGGACGAAGCCGTCGCCGCGATAAAAGAAGTCTTCGCGGATTGGCCAAAGTTTTCAAGGCAGGCACGGCGATGTGCGGTGGAACTTTTCGATTCGACGAGGAATCTTTGTAAGATTGCCGATCTTTAGCTGAAAAGCACTGGGCTCAAGAAAGAAGTTTGATTCGCCGTTGCAAAACGATTTTGGGATGTTACTCGTTGTCCCGTTATGGCTGATTTGATGAAAGCGGATGAGCTGAAGGCCCGCATGAAAAAAGTCCCGGAGTGGGAGTTTGAAAAGAAGCATATTGAACGGACTTTTGAGTTTGATGATTTTGCCGATGCGATCGATTTTGTGAATGCCGTGGCCGAAGTGGCGGAGGACGAGGAGCATCATCCCGACATCGATATTCGTTACAATAAAGTGCGGCTGGTTCTTTCGACCCACAGCAAAGGCGGTCTGACCGAGCTGGATTTCGCGCTCGCGGAACGAATCGATACATTGTCGGAATAAGCAAAGTGACGAGTGACCAGTGACGAGTCAATTGACGCGGCTTTGGGTCGCCACTGTGGCGGTGGTTCTTGTCGTTATTGCGGTCTGGAAATTTATCGACTATCGGATGCAACCGCCACCACCGCCGCATAAAGTGTCCGCGCCAGCAAAGGCACCGTAATTTTGTAGGACAGCGCGTTGCGCGCTCCTGGACGTCGCAAGCGCGGCGTCCCTGCCATTTTCAGTACGACGTGATCAACGAGCGGCCTTCATCGGCGTCGATAAAGGTGAACATCGTCTCAATCTCGGACCGGCCAGCCATGCCGGCTTCTTTCTTGCGGCGCTTGAGCGTCTCAGAGACTTCGTCGTTCCAGCCACGCTTGCGCATGAATTCATTCCAGACATAGATTTCGTCCTCGGATGGCTGCCGGCCCATACTGAAACACCATAGGAGCATTTCTTCATCAGTTCCGCCCTGCTTCACTTGTTCGACTAATTGCTTATAGTTGACGCGCAAAAAGGCGACGCAGCGCTCATCAAAACCGCGGCCGAGATTCGCCTGATAATCCGGAGGCAATTCGCCTTTGGCATGAGCGCGAATTTTGTCCAACATACGGGCGAAATAGACTAATCCGCCCACCTGCACGAACGGACTGCGAAGGCCCAAGTCTCTCATGCAGAAATCATTTTGCCCAGTTTCCAATTCGTTTTCAAGCCTCATGCGCGCTTCCGGAGCTGGCGTGCGATTTTTTGATGATTGCCGCTTGTCCGCCGCACAACGGTGAGAGATGGTCGCTGAGATGGATCGGATCGTCGGAATAGAAACTGAGTACGGCTGTTTGCTCAGCGAAGAAGACGCGCACGCTAGTTCCGAGGCCTGGCCGGCGAAGGTTAAGAATTACCTCTTTCGAAAAGCCCAGATCGGAACGATCGATCTCCACTACCGCGATTATGAGGAACCGCCCGGCAATGGCGGGTTCCTTCTGAATGGCGGCCGTCTCTATCTCGATATGGGGCACATCGAGTACGCGTCGCCGGAATGTTTGCACCTGCGTGATTTGGTCACCTACGATTTAGCCGGTGACGAGTTACTCCAATCTTCTCTCGCCGCCTTGGGCGCGGCCGGTCACGTCTCGTTCATCAAGAACAACGTCGACCATCACACCGGCGCCACTTTTGGTTGCCATGAGAATTATTTGATGAAACGCGAGGCGCAATTCACGCCGCCGGTCCTTGGGACGCTCCTTACTTTTCTGGCGACGAGACAGATCTTCACCGGTGCAGGCCGCGTCGGTCAGGCCAACCCGCTGGCGTTCGATTTCGAACCGCCAAAACAGGAGGCGCAGGTCGATTTTCAGCTGAGCCAGCGCGCCGATCACATCGTCAATGACATCTACCAGTGGGTACAGTTTAATCGCGCCATTATCAACGCCCGCGATGAACCGTTGGCCGACTACCGGAAATATCGGCGGCTTCACTTGCTCATCGGCGACTCAAACATGAGTCCATTCGCCACGGCGCTTAAGATCGGCACCACCGCGTGCGTGCTCTCGCTCCTCGAAGATGGCCGCTTGCCGCAAAATCTTGTCTTGACTGACGCAGTCCAGAGCACACGCGACATTTCGCGCGATCCGAGCGGGCGTTGGATTGTCGATCTAGAGAACGGCAAAACGATCGGTGCGCTCGATGTGCAATGGCAATTTTACGATCTCGCGCAGAAGCGTTTTCGAAACCGCAGCGCGGAAACAAATTGGCTGCTTGAGAGCTGGAGCTTTGTTCTCGAGGCGCTCGAACGAAACCCCTACGCATTAATTGGCGGCGTCGATTGGATCACGAAGAAGTGGCTGCTCGAGATATTGATTGAGTCGGAAGGATTGAGTTGGAACGATCCGTGGCTGCAAAGTGTCGATCTTGAATATCACAATATCGATCCGGAGCGCGGATTGTTTTTTGGAGTCACTCCGGGCAAACGAATTCTTGAGTGGAATAACAGCGTGCGCCGCCAGGACGCGATTCACACTCCTCCGGCTAATACTCGCGCCTCCGGCCGCGCGTGCGCCGTGGCCGGCTTTCAACAACGCGATCAATCCTACGTGATCAACTGGGATTCCATCGCCTGCGATAGTCGCGATTTTCTCGTGATGGGCGATCCGTTCAAAACCTACAACGAAGAAGTCGCAAAATTTCTGAGCGCGCCGCGGCCGGCGGAAAGAACCGGCCCCGACGCAGCTTAGCTGGTTGAGAATTGACGGTTGAGAGTGGAGAGTCAAGGCGGTCGTTAGGCGGCGAAGAGAATGGAACCGGCTGAAGCTTTGAGCACGGCTGCGCAAGTCGCAGTTGCGTTGGCTGGTTTTGCGGGAGTGGTGGTTGTTTTTCGGAGCGGATCGGTGCATGAGTGGTCGAAGATCGACAAGTTCCGATTGCGGATTTTGCTGACTAATTCGGCGGTTCCACTCGCGCTCTGTCTGGTGGGTCACTTGCTTCTTACAGCTAACCTTTCTCCCACTACAATCTGGCGGTGGGCCAGTGCATTTACTGCTGTGCTGTTCTTCCCAATCGTGATCGTTTATCTAAAAGCCTTTCGCAGTTTTTCCCGCACAGAATTACAAACCGCGAGTGGCAGCAGATCTCTCTTCTCCGTTGGCCTGGCGTTCGGAACTGCCATCAGTATTCTGCAGCTATACAATGCGGCCGTGCTGAACGCATTCTGGCCGTTCTTCCTCGGAATTATCTCTCTGCTTCTCGCTGGCATATTCCAGTTCGTGCGGCTGGTCGTGATCTAGCGCAACGCTCAGGCGATGGAAGCAAGATCGACAATCAGCGATGCCGGTTATTCCAATCGTTCGAGCGAGGGAATACCGTAATTGTCCTGGAGCGCGGGAGCTTCCGTTGCAACCTGGGCCGCTTCCAGCTCGATCTGCTTTGGGTCTTCTTCGGTTTCGATTTTTATGAAACCGTCGATCGGATGTTTCACTGCTTCCGCCAGATCGGCCAACGACTTCACTTCTGCGCCGTTTACTTTTTTGACGACCAGGTAGGCGAGATCGTCGTAACCGATGGTGGCGTTGGCCGGCAGCACCTGGCTGAGCACGACGATTTTACGATGACCTTCGGGGAAAAGCTCGGATTGGAAACGATCGAGATAAACAAATCTTTGGGGAGCTTCTTTCTGCCAGGTAGCGCCCCACTCCTTCAAGTATTGGCGCGACAGCTCCTGAAAAATGACTCCGCCGAGCACGTAGTAAAGAGGCGGCTGATCGAGATTATAAGGCGCAACAACGTAATTCTTCACGGCGCGATGTTCGAGCGTGACGTTGAATTGCAGCGGTTTGCCATCGCGCTGGACTTGGAATGGCACGTTGTCGCCTGCGAAGGCATGGGCCGTGAGCAGATTTGTAAGTTCAATTTTACCGTAGAGCGGATCGATATAGTTGCCGTTCTGATCGATTACGTTGTGGCCAATTTCTGTCACGATGTCGCCCACTTGAAGGCCGGCCTTCACCGCCGGCATGTTCGGTTCCACACTCGTCACATAAACTCCACCCGGCTTTCCAGTTTGACCGGCGAAAGTACGCAGCTGCGGATCGCGCGTCGGGAAAAACGAGAAACCGGACGAAGGAAAGCCACCGTACTTCTCGGTTTCGGCGTCTTTCAAAAAATGTGTGATGATGGGCGCGGGAATGGCGTCGACCAGTTGAGCGCGGGAATCATACCGCAACAGCAATCCGGCCAGCTTGTTATTTTTAACCAGCGGAATGGTGTAGCTGTTTTCTCGGTATTGCATCGAAATGCTGACGCGATAAGTGAGGAACTGACCAACATCGACAGGATAATGAGTCATCTGAATGGTGGTGACCAAACCTTCCGTGGCAACGAGCGCGCCGGTCGGCTCGAGTTGCCACGCGGCGAGCCGATCGCCCACCACCGTGTCCGTCGCGATATCGAGTGGCGTGATGCCGTCCAAAAAATTTTTCTCGGCTGGCTCGAGTAGAGCAAGGTTTGCCTCATAATCGATCACCTGAACGTTAGCCGCGCTTTTCTCGCCGGACTCCGCGCGTTCCAGCTCAACGTAATTTTGGTTTGCCACCAAATCGGCCGTCACCAGAACGCGGCCTTTCGATAGCACGGCGCCGAGAGCGCGTTTCGATTGCGGGGCTTTCTTTTGCCATGGCCGAAAATAATCGTAAGGCTGGCCGGTCACATTCACACGCACGAGTGAAAGCGTTTTCTGCTTGCCCTCCGTCGCCGTCGGAAGCGCTGGCTCCTTCTTCGCGATGGCCACCGTACTCGTCAGGAGAATTATCGCGAAAGTGGTGAACGAATTTCTTCGCATTTTTTACATTTTCTTCTGATCTTCCGCTGCTTTCGCGACCGCTTGTTCCTGGAGGTTTTGTTCCCGCACTACGTTGTAACGCGTTTTGATTCGCTCACGCGCCGCTTCCGCTTGCTTCGGGTCGAGCACCAGCGGTGGGCCATCGCCGATCATTTTTACGACAAAGCGCTCCGCCGGTTCGGAAAACATTTTCGCCAATTCATCGAGCGTACGAATTTTTTTGCCGTTGATTTCATCGACAATCCCCCCGCGATACGGCGCCAAAAAAGTGTTGATCGGGTCCGGCAAAATGTTTGTCAGCACGATCACATCCGGATGTTCCAGATAAATTTGCTCGAGCACAAAGTAATCGAAGTAATGACGGATGCGCAGATCGGTCGGCTGATAGGCCTCGATTAAATCGAGACTCATTGGTTGAAAAAGCAGCCCGCCGTAAACAACGAAGCGCGGCCGCACATCGTAACTGTGACCTTGAACAAAATAGGGCCACACCGTGCTCAGCACGACCTTCACGCTTGTCGGCTGCTTGTCGCGCCAAATGTCGAACTTCACCGTGTCGCCCTTAAATTTTCGTTCCACGACTTCGGGCATCTCCACGTGTTCGCCTTCTAGTTCGACACTCGCATCGCTCGCAATCGGATGGTCATCGATCGCCAATAACACATCGCCTTCGCGAAGAACTTTCGCGCACGGCCCCGCGGCCACTACCGTGGTGACAAGCACACCGCGACCGTCTTCTTTCAATCCGAGAAATTTTCGCTGCGCCGGGTTTTGCAACTTCGAATACGTGATTCCAAGGTCGACATATTTATCGTAGTGCCCGTCATCGTCGATATCTTTGAGAAAGCGGCGAATCACCGGAGTCGGCACCATGTAAGCGACACCTTGAGCGACATCGCCGCTGTAACCTTGAAACGCCACCCCGACCACTTTGGCGTTTTGCATCACTGGTCCGCCGCTGTTGCCCGGATTAATTTGCGCGCTGATCTGGATGGCCAAGTGCGAGTCAATCGATGAATGGGTATAAAGTTGAAAATCGATGCGGGAAACAATGCCGGTAGTAACCGACATGCGCTCGCCCCCGATCGGATAGCCATAAGCGGACACGGTCGATTCAAGTTCGGGAATGCCGCCCAACTTCAGCGGCACCATGTTCTTGTAAAAATTGGGCGCATCCACCGTGATGAGTGCCAGGTCGCAATCGTTCGCCACGAACTGAACTTTGGCCGGATACTTGTTTGGATCGCCATCGCGCTCGACGGTCAGGTAACGGCTGTTGCTCACCACGTGCGCATTGGTCATGATGCGATTGCCATCGATGACAAAGCCCGCCCCAATTCCCCGCTGCAGCCCACCCGCGTTCCAGGGCGCTCTGTAATCCGGTTCCACTTCAGTTGAAGTGATCCGCACCAAACTTTTTTGAATCGGGCCGTTCGGACGCGGCGGCGGCACTGGCACGGTGACAATAGCCGGCGCAGCTGCGCTCGGTTTCGCCGACGCGTTCGGCTGCACGGGGAAAGCCGGTGGCGGCGCGTTTTGTTGTGCTTGCAGTTGAGTTACCTCAAACGCCACCAGCAAGACCGACAAGTAACAATATTTCATCGCAGGAAAGTCCGAGAAGATGAAACGAACTTTGCAGAAATCAACCGTCTATGCCGCAAACCCGTGATTCAAGACGGCAGGCTGAGCGCAGCTACAATTACGATACGCGATCAAACGCCAGCGCGGTCGAGCAGCGAGGTCAGAACTTTCTCTGCTTCGAAAATTTCGCGAGCGATCGCGCGAGCAGCGCGAGTGTGGCGTTTATAATCGGCATTGATCATTTTCACTGCATCGACAATTTCGCCCAACGACTTAAAGGTGAGCAGTCCGGCGTCGCCGCCGTAGTTTTTTGTGAATCCAGTTTCTTGAGTGATCACTGGCCGGCCAGCTGCGAGATAACAACCGCTGCGATCACTGAACCAACCGGTGTTTAAGCGGACGTATTGATCTTTTGCGACGGTGAATTCGCCTTTGGAGCGGCGAATGTAATCGCGGTAGAGCCAATAATCGACACTGAGCTGAAGGGGCGAATGCAAACGCCAGCCGTTGCCGAGAAATCGCGCGCGCGTCTTTGCATCTCTAATATTGGTCGCGAGCTCAAATATTTCGCCGGCTTTCTTTGGCGCAGCGGCGAAGCGCAGGAACTCGCGCGATTTGCTCCAGAGATATTTCTCGCCGCGCCAGGTGATGTCTTTCACTCCGCTGGTCGACCAATTCGCAATCGAAGTAAAGACCGCCGCCCGCGGTGGAGCGCGAGTGGTCTTCCAAAAATCGGTCACGATTGGTTGACGGGTTGGCTGCCATCTGAATCCGTGCGTCGGCACCGAAAAACTTTTGGTGCCTACATTTTCACCGAAGGAAAAAAGTGCGTGATGACGCTGCAAATAATGGATTATCGATCTTACGCCTCGGTCGATTTTGATTTGCTCAACACTGGGATCGCTCTCGACGTAAAGAAGGCGTTCACAGGCAAGAAGGTCCTCGTTCAGTTCCTGCGCGCCGCAAATATTCAGGATCGCATCGGCTTCGCGATAAAGCTGACGGACCTTTTTCAGCGATAAACCTGCGGTTGGCCGGCCCCGCAGATAACGCGCACAAAAAGCCCATCGATTCTTGAATCGGAATTCACGCGCCAATCGAGCAAGAACCTGCGACGCATAATCGAATTGATTGTTTATTTCGAAGGTTTCCGGGTTGTAGGGAAGCCGCGCCGAATCTTCGATATAGTAAACATCGTGACCCAGGCGGCGCAGGCCGACAAGGTAATGAACGTGCTGCCAGATCACGCCGGCAATCGGCATCGAGCCCATGAAGCCCATGACGACGATGCGCTTGCGTTTCATCTCAAAACCACTTCGCGTTCTTCGTGGTTAGAATTCTTTAACAATGACGGCGGGATTGCCGGCGACGACCGTGTTTGGCGGAATGCTCTTCGTGACGACCGAGCCGGCGGCAACGATTGAGTTTTCGCCGATGGTTACACCTTTCAAAATTACCGCATTCATGCCGATCCAAACATTGTCGGCAATTCGAACCGGCGCGGTTTTCAGCTTGGGCCGCGCCGGACGATCTTTGAAAAATGGCGCGAGCGCCTGCGTGTCGATAAGGCGTTGGGCCGGCTCGAGTGGATGAAAATCGGAATCAGCGATGCCGACGTTCCACGAAATCAGACAGTGCGATCCGATGTCGATCTTGTCCTCGGCCATGACGAGCGCGCCATTCAACAAAGTGAAATCGCCGATCGTGCACGTGCCATTTTCAGCGATAGCGAAAGAGCAGCCGGCGTAACAGGAAACGTGTTTACCGATCACAACTGCCTTTCGCTTACGGCTGCGGAGGTGACGAAAAATCTGCGCGGTCTCGCAATAAAATCCTTCGCCAAACTCCACGTTCGAGGGAATCGGATGAGGCCACCAATCGCTTTCAACATGTCGATCTTGTCGAACGTTGCTCATGTGTGAAATTTTCCCGAAATGTAGAGGTTCGCGTAAACTCCGCCGCGCGCGACTAGTTCGGGCCCGCGGCCCTGCTCGACAACGGACCCGCGCTCCAGCACTACGATTTGATCGCAGTTGTGGATCGTGGCGAGCCGATGGGTCGCGATCAACGTCGTGCGACCGCGCATCAGCTCCTTGATCGTCTCCATAATCGCTGCTTCGGTCGCCGGGTCGAGTGCCGAAGTCGGTTCATCGAGAAGCAGAATTGGCGCATTTTTTAAAAAGGCGCGCGCAATTCCGATTCGTTGTCGCTGGCCGACACTCAAATGTCCGCCCCGTTCTCCGATGGGACTTGCATATCCGGCCGGAAGTTGCCGTATAAAATCATCGGCCTGGGCGCGTCGCGCGGCGTCGACAATTTCATCTTCGGTCGCATCGGGTCGCCCGTAGGCAATGTTTTCGCGCACGGTTGTGGAAAAGAGCAGGGTGTCTTGCAAGACAATCGCGATTTGCGCCCGCAACGATTTCTTTGTGACGGTGCGCAAATCGCGACCATCGATCGCGATTGAACCTTCAGCGGGATCATAAAACCTGGGCACCAAACTCAAGAGCGTGCTTTTCCCTGTGCCCGTTCCTCCCACGAGTGCGACGATTTGGTTTGGTGAAATCGCAAGATCGACATGATGCAGCACATGTCGATCTTGCGCGTAACCAAAGGACACATTTTGGAATCGTAGCGCGCCTTTGGTTTCGGCAATCGCTATCGCCCCCGACGAATCGACTACGTCATCCTGGCCATCCAGCACCTCAAAGCAACGCTTCGCTCCCGCAGTCGCACCTTCCATCGCCCATGCTGTGTAAGTGAGCGATTCGAGCGGCTGATAAAGCATCAATAAATACGCGCTGAAGACGAGGAGCGAACCGAGAGTAAGCGTGCCGGCGAGGACATGGAGCGTTCCCACGTAATACATCGCCGCCGTGCCAACGACCATGAGCGTGCTAATCACAAGCGCGCTGTTCACATTCGTTAGCGTGAGACGCAGATTTGCCTGCAAACTCTGGCTGGCTTGTTGGTGGAATTGCCCAACTTCAAATTCTTCGCGCCCGAACGCGTGCACCATGCGAATGGAGCTGAGGCCTTCCTGCACTTGCGCGAGAATTGCGCTCTCGCGCTCCTGAATGAATGTGGACTCGCGACGAATCCGGTGCGCAAAAAAGTAAATCGCACCCACCACCGGCGGCACGATGGCAAGCGAGAGCAACGTGAGTTGCCAATCAAGCCGCACCATGATCAGAAACGTGCCGGCGAGCGTGATTGCCGATCCAAAAATATTCGTGAAGCCTTTGTTGTAGATCGTTTGGATCGACTGCGAATCGTATGCGACGCGGAAACTCGAATCGCTGGACCGGCGCATATCGTGGTACTTGAGTGAGAGCGATTGCAGGTACGAGTAAAGGTCCGTCCGAAGCTTAAGCAGCGCTTGCAGACCGATTTTTACGAACAGATAGTTAGTGATCCAGTTAATGATCCCCCAGAAAAGCTGAATCACCACGAGTGCGACGCAGAGGAGGGGAATCCAGAGACGCCAATCACTGCGCGCGGCCCCATTCGCCCGCAGAAAATCGTCGACAATAATCTTGAACGGCCACGGCTTAAGAAGATTCAAACCGATGCCGCCGAGCGTGAGCCCGAGACCGAAACCTGTTTGTCCCCAAAAGGGGCGATAGTATCGAAGGACGCGCCGGTAGATCGACATGGTGGAATCAGGTTGCGGTTTTTCGGAATTCAGAATCAACTACACTGGATTGATTGCAAAAAAGAAGATCGAGAGATTCCTCGCTTCGCTTAGAATAACAATATGCACAATCTTCTGGAGCTCTGGTTCGGCTGGGTCCTGAGCGGCGGTTATCTGGGGATTATCCTGTTAATGGCGATGGAAAGCTCCGTCTTTCCGGTGCCGAGCGAAGTTGTCATTCCGCCAGCGGCGTTTCTCGCAGCGCAGGGCCATCTTAATTTTAGCGGCGTTATTTTAGCGGGAACAGCCGGATCTTATTTAGGCGCCGGCATTACTTACTGGGTTTCGCGGGGTCTGGGTCGAGTCGTCATTGTCCGGTTCGGCCGGCTCTTTTTTATTACTCCTGAAAAACTTGAGCGGGCGGAAGTGTGGTTGAGTCGTTACGAAGCAGGGGGCGTTTTTTTTGCGCGCCTTCTGCCGGTCATCCGGCACCTGATCTCGATTCCAGCCGGCATTGTGCGCATGAACTTCATGGTTTTCAGCGTGGTAACGATCCTCGGCTCCGCGCTCTGGTGTTTCATCCTGGCTTATCTCGGTGACAAAGCGTATCGCCTTCAACCCGATCTGCTTTCTGATCCCGACGGGATGGTGCGTTTCATTAGAAGCCAGTCTCATTGGATCGTTATTTTCGTGGGCACACTCGCATTTCTCTATTTTTTAACCATGAGATTGACCGCTGGAAGGGCGGCAACCGACAGAGACGAAGTGTAGCGGGTACGTGTAAAGCGTTTTTACACAAGTGTCGGAGGGATTGGTCTCTGACGACCGCTTAATCTTCGATATGTGCGGCTACCGCCCTGTAAAGGCACCGGAATGGGTAGGCTGGCATCTAATTTGCTCTAAAAAAGAAAGCACGTTATGAAAAAGACGACCCATATCCTGAAGCCGCGCTTGAAACTTTCTCTAGGAGAACTGATCTTGGCGGTGAGTTCTTGCGCAAAGAACACAAAAGAAACGGTCGCAACGGTAGCCGACCTTTTTGCCAGCGGCCAGGTGCGCGTTCAAAACAAAGGCCGGTTTATTCGCGCCTGCGTTTGTTAGGCGGCAAGATCGGCAATCGAATTTGATAATCGCTCCGGCGGCGAGTCTGCCGGAGCGATTTGTTTTTCGCACAAAACGCTTTCCGCGCTGAGCCGGCGCTTTTATCTTGGCACGGTGATCGATCGTTATTCTCGTCAGGAGATGCGCCAGATTTGGTCGGAGGAGCGGAAATTTCAAATTTGGCTCGAGATTGAAATACTCGCCTGCGAGGCGATGGCCGAGCTCGGCCAGATTCCGAGGAAAGACGCGACCGAAATTCGCAAGCGCGCCCGCTTCTCGATTCCTGAGATCGCGGAGATCGAGAAGCGCACAAATCACGACGTCATCGCGTTCCTCGAAAACGTAGCGGAGTCAGTGGGGCCAGCGGCGCGCTGGATCCATCAGGGGCTGACCTCATCGGATATTTTGGACACGGCGCTCGCCGTCCAGTTGACTGAATCAGCGAGAATCCTGAGTGAAGATGTAAAAAAATTGCGCATGACGGTCGCTGATCGGGCCCGACGCTTCAAGATGACGCCGATGATCGGCCGCAGCCATGGTATCCACGCAGAGCCGATCACCTTCGGGTTAAAACTCGCTTTGATGTTCGACGAATTTGGGCGCGCGGAGGAGCGGCTGAGACAGGCGCTGGAACGCATCCGAATCGGAAAACTGAGCGGCGCGGTCGGCACGCATGCCCATGTCGACCCTGCGATTGAGCGTGCCGTTTGTGAGAAACTTGGGTTGAAGCCGGCGACGATTTCCACACAAATCGTGCAGCGCGACCGGCACGCGGAGTTCGTGGCTATTCTCGCGGTGATCGCATCGAGCGTCGATCGCTGGGCCACTGAATTTCGCCATCTCCAGCGGACCGAGGTCCTAGAAGTGGAAGAACTTTTTAGTGAAGGGCAGAAAGGCAGTTCGGCGATGCCGCATAAACGTAACCCGATTACCAGTGAAAGGCTAAGCGGGCTGGCGCGCGTTATTCGCGGCAATGCGGTTGTAGCGCTGGAAAATGTCGCGCTCTGGCATGAGCGCGATATTAGTCACTCGAGCGCGGAAAGGATCATTTTGCCGGACTCATGCACGCTTCTCGATTACATGCTGGTGAAGTTGCGTGAAATTGTCGAAGGCTTGCAGGTTTATCCGGAACGAATGGAAACGAATCTCGCCATGACCAACGGCCTGTATTTTAGCCAGTCGATCTTGCTCGCGCTCACGCACGCGGGCGCGGAGCGGAAGAGCGCGTATGAAGCGGTGCAACGTGCCGCGAAGAAGACCTGGAAGGGCGACGGGACTTTCGCGGAGAATGCTAAAAAGGAACCGGAAATCGCGGCGCGACTTTCCGCGGCCGAAATCGATCGCCTTTGCTCGCTCGATGTTCACTTTCAACATGTCGATGCAACATTCAAAGCGCTCGACTTGGATTAAATCGGCAATCGATCGCGGGAGCCAGTTACCTGATTGGATTGAGAAGCAATTCGGAAATTCTCGCAGCCCCTGCATCATTGAGGTCCGGTTTCGGAGAGAAGTTGCTGCTTCGCTTCCAGCCAATCAGAACTTGCGTCACCTGGGAGACCAAATTCCCGTCGCTGTTCCGAAATGAAGTAAGCCCGGAGACGAACTTCCTCGTCTGATGGCTCGGCCGTTTTCATCTTCGCCTCCTGTTTCGGCATTTTCGTTTTTCGCGCGGTTGCACTTTTCTTGCGCGCAGGCTTGCCGTTCTTTCTGCTTGTCGATCTGCGCCGCGGTGGCGGAACAGCGCTCAGTTGCGAAGGAGCTTCATTTTTCTGTTGCTTCGGCATGCCTTCCGCCGCAGTCACTCGAACCGGTGTTGGAGTCTGCGCCGACGCAGCGGGCTCAACGGTTTTCGTCCGCACTGGGGCTCCCGATGTTCGCTGCACGAGACTAACGAGCGCTTCGGATAGAAACGGCTTTTCGATGGTTGCGACCACATTCTCCAGGCGCGCCGCTGCGGCATTCATTTCCGCCACGTGAGCGGACATCATCAGCACCGGTACACGCGCGGTGTGCTCGTTCTCCAATAGTCGCCGGCAAACTTCGTCGCCGTTGAAATCCGGCAAGCTATAATCGAGCAGCACGAGGTCGGGATTGACGCGCTCGATTTCTTTTATTCCATCGGTCGCGTTCAGCGCGGTTGTGATTTGCAAGTCGGGATCCGCCGTGGCCAGCACATCCTCGACAAAAATCAGCAGCATGTCGGTATCATCGATCAGGACGATTTTCTTTCCCATCTTGGCGCGCGGCTTCGCAGCTACGGCCTTTTCCGTAATTGGAATGCTCGGGACCTGGATCGCTTTGAGTTCGCGCAAAGCCTCTAATAACGTCGCTGACCAATCCGGCTGAATTGTCGGCCGCGCCGGAACAGCTGCTGCCGTTCGTTCATTCTCGCCTCGGACCAGGTCAAGATTTCGCGCAGAGCTTCTGCACCGGTGAGCTTTTCCGTTTCGGCATGTGAAACTTGACCCCCGGTCAGGTGAATCTCACCGGGCTGCTCACCGCTCGCGTGAACATCGACAATCACATTTGCGCCGGCTGCGTAATGCAATAAGACGACGTCAATGGGATTAAGAGTGCGCAAGCTTCCGCGCGGACTCGCGGATTTCGATTCGCGCCACGGTCCAAGCAACGCTTGAACGGCTGCTTCGAACGTCGCTAGTTCAAACGGCTTCTCGATGAACTTCACCGCGCCGAACGATCCGCGCTCGACTGCGATTGCGGCGGGAATCGCGCCGCCGATGACGAGCACGCCCGCATCCGGGTGCGCGTTTCGCATTTTCTCCAAGAAATCGGTTAATCCCGCCCACGGTGGATCGACATCGATGATAAACAGCTCGGGGCAGATTTTTGCACCGAGGATTTCCGCTTGAGCGAGAGATCGAGCAATGACGGTCGCGTGCTGCGGTGCAAACTTTTTCAGCGCCGCGCCAACGGCTGCGGCGAGCGCTTCGTACTCTTCTAGGAGAAGGATGCTACGATGGGAAGCAGTCCCGGCGGAAGGTTGATGAAAAGCAGGCACGTCGGCAACGGCTCAAAATTACGAGAGTAAGACAAGCATCAGGCATGGTCAAAGCAAAGGAGGCGCAAGTTGCGTGCCGCCGCGATGAGAACCGCAACCCGCCGGTCGATTCGTTACTCGTAACGCAGCGCTTCGATCGGGTCAAGAGCCGCTGCCCGAACTGCCGGATACAAACCAAATCCGATGCCGATTCCCGAGCAAACAATCAGACCGGCAAATGCCCACCCGAAAGGAAAGATCAGGTCAACCTGCAGCCAAAGTGCGAGCAAATCCCCGCCGATCACTCCGAGAAGAATTCCGAGCACACCGCCCGCTTCGGAGATAAAGACGGCCTCGGTCAAAAATTGCCGCAGGATGTCGCGACTTCGTGCCCCGATCGACTTTCGCACTCCGATTTCTTTTGTTCGCTCGGTCACGCTGACGAGCATGATGTTCATGATACCGATGCCGGCCGCCACCAGCGCGATAAAACTGATAACAAAGGCACCGACGCGCACCACGCCCGCAACCGAAATGAACGCGCTTTTGAGCGAATCGTTCGAGTAAATTTCAAAATCGTTTTCCTGATTGGCCGGCAACCCTCGGGCGATGCGCATCGCGCCTATCCCTTTACCCATCGTTGCATTATACGTTTCCGCTGAAAAGGATTGCGTGGCGATATTGACCGTTCGCTTCGCTTCGCCGAAATCCTCGAAGAATCGCGTGATCGGCATGACGCAAAGATCATCCTGGCTTTGACCGAACGCGGTCCCTTTTTCCTCGAGAACACCGATCACGGTAAAAGTGTGGCCGGTTACTCTGATAACTTTGCCGATGGGCGTTTCGTGAGGAAACAAACGCTTCTCAACCATCTTTCCGACGACGATCACGTTGCGCGCAAGATCGACATCTTCATCGTTTAAATTCCGTCCGTAACCGAGCGTGTAAGCATTCGCGGTCAGAAAACTTCGATTAGCTCCGACGATGAGAAGACTCGGTGTGGTCTTCACACC
>CATPAW010000145.1 GCA_955652255.1 uncultured Chthoniobacterales bacterium
CCGGCAAGCAATGGCTGTACTTGGGTCCTGAATGTAGCAATGACCCTGGGCGAGAGCCTCGGTTGGAAACGCACGAAATTCCACAAAATCTCGATTACCCGATAACGGCCGCGCTTCGGGATAAGCCCGCCGAAAGTCTTCGCGACCGATTTTCAATCGATTGATGCGGGCATACAGAAGCGGCGGGCGGTTATTCCAAGTGCACAACGCTTCGGCGGCTTCGGGTCCAAAGTTCTGTTCCCAACGTGCGACCAGAAATCGTGGATGAGAGGTGCGGATCGCCAAGGACTGCTTGCTTGCTTGCGAATGCAATTCATCTTGCCGACGCGCCGCCGTCCGAAGAATTGCGTTGATCAATGCCCGACGGCTTTTCGGCGCGAGCTCGACCGTTTCGTGGACCGCCGCATGCTCGGGTGTTTTGAGAAAAAAGAGCTGGTAAAGACCGAGGCGAAGAAGATCGCGAAGATCGACATCGAGGGGAGACTGGCGCAGGGAGGCGATCCAAAAATCAAGCAGCGTTGCATTGCGCAGGACGCCGTAAAACAACTCCAGAATAAAAGCGCGGTCCCGCGGATCGAGCTCCGTCTGAGCCAGCAGTTTAGTGATGATCGAATCGGCGAAGCGCTTTTCGGTTCGCCACGCCCGCAGCGCTGCCAGCGCGGTCCGGCGAGCGGACGGTTGTGCCATGCGCTTTGCCACGGATGATGCGCTCAGTGTGGCGTGATGCTGGCGCGACCGATGGAATGATAGCGGAAGCCGAGCTGGCCCATCGTCTCGGAATCAAACAGATTTCGTCCATCAAAGACGATCGGCGTAATCATTCTTTGCTTTACCAGAGCAAGATCGACATTGGCGAATTCGCTCCATTCCGTGGCAATAATCAGCGCTTCGGCGCCGTCGATCGCTTCGAGAGCAGAAGCTGCGAACGCGACGCCCTCGATGGTCTTCACCTCGCGTGCCCTTTCCATACCTTTTGGATCGTAGGCGGTGACATGCGCGCCTTCGCGCAAAAGATTGGCCACCAGCTCAATCGCGACAGAGGAACGAATATCGTCGGTGTCCGGCTTGAACGTGAGTCCCCAGACAGCAATTTTCTTTTCGCGCAGGACCCAAAGCGTTTCGCGTATGACTTTGAGAAAACGCTCTTTCTGCGCCGTGTTTATACGCTGCACTTCCTTGAGCAAATTAAACGGAACACCAAGTTGTTCGCTGATCGTGATAAATGCAGCGATGTCCTTTGGGAAACATGAGCCACCGTAGCCGATTCCAGCATTGAGAAAATCGCGACCGATCCGCCGGTCCATTCCAATTCCATCAGCGACTTTTTC
Source organism: uncultured Chthoniobacterales bacterium (assembly GCA_955652255.1). Lineage (GTDB taxonomy): Bacteria > Verrucomicrobiota > Verrucomicrobiia > Chthoniobacterales > UBA10450 > UBA10450. The sequence goes on from CATPAW010000145.1 coordinate 1,329, forward strand.
GACATCGGCGCCGCTTGCCTCACAAATAGCCGAAACGGCATTAATGTAGGAAATTTTTAGCGCGAGAAACGAATTGGCCGCGTGTTTGATAAGCTCGGCACTGTTAATATCGGTAACGAGAATCGGTGCCATGAATGGCTCGTAGACCTTCTTCATCAGGTCGATGGCGTGTTCGCTTTGAGCCCCAATGACAATCCGGTCCGGATGCATCAAATCGGCCACGGCGCAGCCTTCGCGCAAAAACTCCGGATTGCTGACCACATCAAACTTCGCGCGATGGCGATTGTAACGTTTGATGGATGTGGCGACTTTTTCACCTGTTTTCACAGGCACTGTGCTTTTATCGACAATGACGCGATAGCTGGTCAAGACGCCTGCAATCTCGCGCGCGACCTTTTCGATGAAGCTAAGATCGACATCGCCATTCAGCTGTTGCGGAGTGGGCACGGCAATGAAAACGATCTGTGAATTTTCGACGCCTTCGCGAATGCTGCCGGTAAAACGCAAGCGATGGGCCGAAACGTTGCGATGGATCACTTCCTCGAGGCCAGGTTCATAGATCGGCACTTTGCCCGCCTGCAGTGCATCGATTTTGCGGGGATCGTTGTCGATGCACAAAACGTTATGACCGACGTCGGCAAAGCAAGCTCCGGTAACAAGGCCGACGTAACCGGAACCAATGATTGAAATGTCCATAGCGAATGAAGTGGCACCGCGGCTCAGGCGCGATGAAGCAGTTGCCCGGCCGAGTCTGGACAGCGTAACATTCTTCGTCTTGTCTCGCTCATGGGCTCTGGCCTGCTCCCGCGGGATCGAAATTCAAATCGAAGCCGAATTTCGGAAATGCTTTAAGCGTGACCGTAAATAGCACGCCATATTCTTTTACACCTGCGTTGTCTCGAATCACGGCGCCGAATGAGGCCACCCAGTTTGTTAGATCGCGATACACAGAGTAACGCTGTTGCTCAAGAATTCCGGTTGCCTCTTCGTACACCTCCTGGACGCCTAGGCCCCAGTTTTCGTCGAGGCGATAATATCCGCCGACGACGAACAAGCTGCTGTCCAGGAAGGAAGGGTTATTATTCAAATAGCGATGCCCAGCGTTCAATTGCAAATTCGCCATCGGTTGCACAGTCACGCTCGTATCGACTTCCGTAAAACCCTTGTCGAAAGCCGGAATTTGAGAGTTGACCGTGAACGCGACCCACGGCACCGGCGAGAAGCGAATATTGTTAAAAAAGTTAGAATATGGCGTGCGATCGTACGGGTTGTCGAAGTTCACATCAAAAAAAGTATCGAGCTCGAACCAGGTGGTCGTCGAGTCATCGCGCCGCGTCTCAAGACGGTTCCGAACGCCGAGGCGCCAGACCGTCCAATTATCGATTGAATCGATCGAAGTGAATTGTGGGAAATCGATTGGGCGAAGTTGGGTGGAAGGTTCAAATCGATCGAACTGGAGAATGGAGGCCGGGTCGGCGCCGCCATTGGCTACGTAAGAGAAGTTCGTGAATGGCTGGATCACGTGGAGAAGTCCATCGAGACCAAGCGCCCGGCTTTGTACATCCTCCCAATCGCGCGAGATTTTAAAAGATGCTTCTGCTCCGGCGTCAAAGACCGTCCGGAAGGTGTCGCCCCCAAAAACAATTGGTTTCGCTAGGGTCGGATCTGGCAGAAGGAAATCTGGGACGAACGGATTTGAGCTTGGCCCGAAGACTGTTTTTCCGAGGTCGCGGGTTTGGGTATAATATGTGCCTCGGAAACCGATGCGCGGCACGATGGAAAGCCAGCCAAAGTAAGTGTTCGGATAAAGGAGCTGGTGGAAAGTATCGAAACGAGTGGCATCGTAACTTTCAAAGCCCGAACCGACGGGAAATTCTCGTCGCAGGTCAGCAAATCCGCTTTCGCCTTCGTAGAAAATAGGCCCACCAAAAAGCGCGTGCCGCTTGATGTCCAGAACCACTTCCGGCAAACGTTCTGTTTGCTCAAAGAAATTGTTTGCCTGAAAACGCGCGATCGCGGTCAGCGTGTAAAATGGGTCGGTCTTGGCTAACGCGACCACATTATCGGGAACAGGGTTGATGCGGAACTCATTCTGGTAAAAATCCTGCATCACAAAGGCGTCGCTCAGCTTGGTCATGTCAACGATGCCGTAGATGTCATCGGTGAACTCCGTGTGGTCCTCCAGGCTAACCCGGTATCGCCCGGTCGGAACTGCGCCACGCGGCAGGTCCGTTCGATTCAGCAGTGGATTTTGATCCTGTAGATAATAGGTCTTGAGCTTGGCCCAGCTGCTGTTGTCTTTGCCATAATCGATGTCCGATTCAAACCCGATGGCCACGCCGCGCCGGCCCCGAAAGTCTAGCCGAACCCGGCCTTTGATGTTCTCACGGATCGGGAACGTCACTTGAGTGAGGAGCGATGGCCCCCATGAGCTCAAAAACGCTGGTGAGACCGTAAAGCTGAACGCGTCACTGAGCGATTGGTACAAATAAGGCCACCAAAAGATGGGCACGTCGCCAACGTAGAAGGTCACATTTTGAAAAACGACACGGTCTTTCTCGTAAACGCGAATCGTCCGCGCCCGAAGATGGAAATTCGCATTCGGAGAATCGTGCGTGGTGAAGGTTCCATTCTCTACCCGGTAGCCGTTCTCGGAAATTTCGGTCACATTTTGACCGCTTACAAAGTATGGATCCGATTCGGTTCGCATGTTGGTCGCGCGAATCTGTTTTGTGTCGATGTTGTAAACGCCGCTCTCGGCTAGGTAAAGATCGACATCGCGATAGATTCGCACATGGCCTTCCGCCTGCACTTCGTGTGTGCGGGAATTGTACTGCGCATAATCGGCATAGATGTCTGTGTCGCCGACGTGAATGGCGACATTGTCTCGCGCTGTGGCCAGCCCATCCTCATAGCTGGTTTCGCCGGTGGACGTGATCTCGATTGGTGAATTTTCCGGAGTCTTGATTGCTCCCTTGGCCAAACCAGCTGCCAAAAAAAGGAGTGCAAGGAACAAACGAGCCGGCATTCGCATGGCGGACGCCGAAGGTAGCGGAGCAAGAGGCTCTTGCAAAGCCAAAAACCGGATGCGAGTGAGGCCGCTCATTTGCAAAAGAGCCTGTTTTGTCAACAAACCACGTGATCGATTTCAGCCATCCAAGGCGAGACGTAGCCCGGCGATTTGCTGATTTAGCCCGCAGCTCAAGACGATCGCGGCACGTGCCCTCCGCACGCTCATACGCAAAGCTGGAATTTGTAACCGAATTTTGGCAGGCGCGTGAAGCAATGGGGGCAGTTCTTCGTGCCGTAGAGCCTGGCTTGCCACGATGATCTGCCACAAGCCGCCGGCCCCGACACTTTCACCGAGCGCTGGTTTCACCGTGTAGACGAGCGCCTCCGGGACCAACCTCGACAGCGCGCGGTATTCCGCTTGATCGACAAATGTGCCGTTCGCGCTCGCAATGACAAAGTCGTTTTCAGCTTCAATGAGCTCGGAAAGGATTTGTTTCAAAACTGTTTCCGCGTCAGCGCGCTTGCGGTAGTAGCGGCAGGCATGAGTACTCTCGATCTTCAGTGGCCCTCCGCGTGCCAGCAGGATTGCTCCGGCTCCTTCGCTCAAAATCATCCCTTTCGCGATTTCGCTGAAGGGTTCGACCGGAGCTTCCGAACGGAGAAGACGCCACCGGCGATACGCGTCGCAAAGGAGCCAGTCGACTTCTTCCGCGCCGACGACAAGGCAATAGTCGATCGCATCATTTGTCATTACCTCGTCGGCCATTCTCATCGCCAGAAGCCCGACGGCCCCATCACCCACCAACGTGTAAGTGGCGCCCGTAATGCCAAGAATGGCCGCAAGGTGACTTGCGGGCGCGTTAAAAACCGTCTCGGGAAACAAGAGTGGACTGGCTGCTTGCGGACCCGATTCAACGATGTCGCGGTAAAAACGTCTCGTGTAGATCACGCCGCCATTCGAGATTGCGAAGATGAGCGCCGTTCGCTCGGCAATCTTTAAATCGAGTTTCACGCGTGCGTTGGCCAGTGCTTCCAAACCGGCCGCCGCGGCAAAGCGCGAAATCAAACTGACACGGCGCAGGCGCGGGTGCGGCGCCAGACTGGCTAACGCAGACTCCGGCACTCGAAAAACCGTGTAAGATTGACCATCACATTGCCCGGCAATCTTTTCGGCGTGCGCCTCGTCGCCGCGCCGCAAACGGTCCCACACAAGATCAGCACCGGCTCCCAATGGTGTAATCCACCCCATGCCGGCGATACTCAGGCTCATGTCTTGAATTGCTGCATCACAATGGAAGCGTTCGTGCCGCCGAAACCGAACGAGTTCGAAAGAACTGTGCGCACAGACGCAGGCCGCGATTCATTCGCGACAATGTTTAGATCGGCATCTTCATCTGGAGCGCGGAAATTGATGTTTGGAGGGAGAAATTGATGCTGGAGCGCGAGCAGGCAAACAATGGCCTCGACCGCGCCCGCCGCGCCTAACGAGTGGCCCATCATGCTTTTGGTCGAACTTACCGGGACTCGACCGAACAACTGGCCAATTGCTTTGCCCTCGGTTGCGTCGTTGAACGGAGTAGCTGTTCCATGTGCGTTGATGTAATCGACCGCGTCGGCCGCGAGCCGCGCGCTCTCGAGAGCCCGCTCCATCGCTTGCCGCGCTCCACTTCCGGAAGGATTCGGTTGCGTGAGGTGGAAGTTATCCGTCGAAATACCGTAGCCGATTATTTCTGCGAGGATTGCCGCACCGCGTGCGCGGGCGGCCTCGAAATTTTCCAAAGCGAGAATCGCGGCACCTTCTCCAAGGACCATCCCGGTACGATGCCGATCGAACGGGCGACATTTCTCTGGCGTTGAAGCTTGCAGCGAATCAAAGCCGACAAAAACCAATTCGGAGAGCGCGTCATAACCACCAGTCAGGACGCGCTGATAACGCCCCGAACGGACGCAGTCGAAGGCGTGGCCGATGGCGTTTGTGCCGGAAGCACAGGCGTTGGCAATCACTTCGCAAGGCGCGGATATGCCAAATGCTTCCTGCGCATCAATCACCGCCTTTTGCGGTGGATAATTTGCAATCCATGTAGGAGAGCGGCGTAAATCGTCATGTCGATGTAACGCTCTGTAATAATCCTCCCCGTAGCTCATGCCGCCGCTTGTCGTCCCCACGACGGTTAAATCCGGCTTGAATTGTCGATCTTGCGTGAGCGCTTCCTGTAAAGCCGCAATCATCATGTGCGAGGCGCGATGCAGACGTTGTCCGCGCCGTCCATTCCGCTCGACGACCACGCGTTCATCCGGGACTTGGCCGGCAGTTTTGCATCGGCATCGATCCACGGAGAATCTTGTGACCGGCGTGATGCAGTCGCGCGCTGCCTGCAGCGACGCGAGCGTCTCAGCCAATCCGCAACCGAGCGGGCTGATTATCCCTGCGGCTATAACCGCAACGCGGGCCGGACCACTTTTTCCGTTTAACGCGGTGGATCTCGTCATTTTAATATCGCCAATTGACCCTCGATTTGATGTTGCTTTCTGAAAAAAGGCACTTTACTAATGAGGCCGAAACGGAAACGGAGCTCGGAAGTTGGTGGATTGTCAGTTGGAGTTTATTCAGTGGCGATTTGAAATCCGATAAGCGGGAACAGTGACCTAGCGGCGTTTTCCACAATAAACTCAATGGGAACTAAATTATACGTAGGAAATCTTTCCTTCAACACGACCGAAAACGAGCTGCAGGAGCTTTTCTCCCAGGCCGGCACAGTGCAGGAAGTGACGCTCATGCAAGACAAATTCACAGGCAAATCCCGCGGATTTGCGTTTGTGACAATGGGCTCCGAACAAGAAGCTCAAAACGCCATCACTCAAGTTAACGGCAAAACGGTAGACGGCCGAGCTTTGACCGTGAACGAAGCCCGGCCCCGTGAGCCTCGCCCGCCGGGCGGTGGCGGCGGCGGTGGACGCGGTGGTTATGGTGGTGGAGGGGGCTACGGCGGCGGGCGCCGCGACGGCGGGCAAAGGCGCGGCCACTAAGCCAAGAATTTCGGCGAGCGCTTGGGTCAAAGATCAGGCGCTAATTTCCAGGAAATGGGTTCACCACGGCTGTGATAGACTCGGCGTGCGAATCACTTTTTGATGGCAACCGAACAAAACAGAAGGAGCTCTGCGATCTATGCTTGACGAACCAGACGCACAAGAAAAAGAGAGCCCGCAACCATCGGAGGACATCCAGATCCCGGGAATTCCAAAGCAAACTGCTGGGGCCGTAGCCGGTGCTGCGATCGGAAGCATCGCCGGCCCTGTCGGCGCGGTCGTAGGCGGAGTCGTCGGTGCTTTTGCGGGAAGGGCGGCGGCTCGCGGCCAAACTATTTTCCAGAAAGCGAAACCACGCAGATCCGAATCGAAGAGCGGTTCAGGAAAGAAATCTTCCAAGTCGCGGAAAGCTGGGAAGAGATCGACAAAACGGCGCCGTCCGGTTTCCAAGTCGGCGAAGGGAACGGGGAGACAGACTGGAAAAGCTCGCGCAAGCAAATCGCACGCGGGTAAGAGTTCGGGCAAACGCCGCCGCTAAAGTAGAAGCCTGCTGGTGTTCGCGCCGGCAAGAACTGGGCAGGGCTGGATTCGAACCAGCGAAGGCGTAAAGCCAGCAGATTTACAGTCTGCCCCGTTTGGCCACTCCGGAACCTACCCCCTCGCTTGCGAGCGTTGATATAGGCTGGCGCGGTGCGCCTCGCAAGTAATTTGCCCGGCTCGTGAGAGCGTCAGATTCGGCAAATATTATTGTCGATCTTTATCAGATGAACTCGGCGATCGTCTCGACCACATAACGTTGTGCCTCGCGCGAGATCTCCGGGTAAATCGGTAACGCCAGTGTCTCGCCAGCCGCGCGCTCGGTCTCCGGCAGATCGCCTTTCTTGTAACCGAGATAAGAAAAACATTTTTGCTCATGCAGGCCTAGCGGATAATAAACCGCGGTCTCGATCTCGCGCTTTGCGAGATGATCACGTAACTCGTCGCGTCTGTCCGTGCGGATAACGTATTGATGATAGATGTGGTGATTCGTTAGGCCACGCTCGCGATAAGGTTCGGCGGGCAGCGCAATCCGGTTGGTCAGACCACGACGCGTGAATTCTTCTCGATAAAAATCCGCCGCAGCCCGGCGCGCTGCCGACCACGTGTCGAGGTACGCAAGCTTGACGTTGAGAATCGCCGCTTGGATCTCGTCCAGCCGGAAATTGCCACCAATAAAATCGTGATAATAACGCGGCTCCATTCCATGTTGACGAACAACGCGCAATCTTTTCGCCAATTCTTCGCTACGACAGACGACTAATCCGGCGTCGCCGGCTGCGCCGAGGTTCTTGGACGGATAGAAACTGAAACAACCGACCTCGCCCATTGTGCCCGCTTTGCGCAGACCCATGTGAGCCGTGAGATATTCCGCGCCAATGGCTTGCGCCGCGTCTTCGATGACTTCGAGATTGCATCGCTCGGAGATCGCGTGAATCGCATCCATCTCGCAGCACAATCCGAATAAATGGACTGGAATGATGGCGCGAATTCTGCGCCCGGCGCTGTCGCGCAGCTGGCCGTGTGAATCACGCTTGCATCGATTGTCGATGTACCACTCAAGTGCGGTTGGCGACAGTTTGAAGGTCTTTGGATCGACATCGACAAACAACGGCGTCGCGCCCACGCGCGCGAGGCAACCGGCCGTTGCAAAAAAGGAGTAGGCGGTTGTGATTACAGCATCGCCGGGCCCGATCTCGAGAGCCATTAGAACCGCGAGCAACGCATCGGTTCCCGAGGAAACCCCGACTGCATGTGGCGCATGAAGATAGCGACAGATGGCTTTCTCGAATGCCTCTACTTGCGGCCCGAGGATAAAGCGCTGGCTCGCTAAAACGGCATCGATCTCCGCTCGGATCGGCGCCGCCAGCGCGCGGTATTGTTCGCTTAGATCGAGAAGCGGCACCCGCATGGCGCGAATAGCTTGGCACCTTCGCCCCGCGGTTCAATCCGAAGTTTATTGCGAAGATATGGGCCGTTGACCGAACAGTTTGCCCACGTTACCATCTCGGGCATGGGGTTGCTCCGCGGACTTTTCTGGCTCGCCCTTTTTGTTTTCTTCACATTTTGCTTCATCGTGCTCTTCGAGTACGGGACGCACGATTTCACGAATGGATTCCAAAAAGAGGCCGCGCGCGTAAAAGCATTTGTCGTTAAACAGACGAGCAAAGCGGAAGAGCCAAAGAAGTAATTCGCAAGGCTGTTGCCGTTATTCCACAAACTCAATCTCGACTTGATTGTCGATGTATCCGGCGGCGTGTGCATCGCCAAGGAATTTACGAATCGCCGCGCGCCCGGCATCGCCGTAATCCCTGGTGTAATCGTTGACATACATCCCGATAAACTTTCCGGCGAGCTCCGCATCCATGTCGCGGGCGTATGGTAATGAGTGGCGTACTGCCTCACCGCGGTGGGCAAGGCCGTAGTCGATGCTTTGTCGCATGATCTGAAGGAGGTCGTGCCGTACTGAATGCGGGATATCTTTGCGCAACACATTTCCACCGAGCGGCAGCGGCAATCCGGTTTTGCTTTTCCACCATTCGCCAAGATCGACAATCTTCGCAAAACCGAAGCGCGCGTAAGTGAGTTGCCCTTCGTGAATGATGAGACCGGCACCGGCCTTGTTGTTTTTGACGGCGTCGAAGATTTGATCAAACGGGACGATGACGTGCTTGAAATCGCCGAGATAAAGCTGCAGGGCGAGATAGGCGCTGGTCATTCGGCCAGGCACCGCAATTACTTGAGAACGTAACCAGTTCTTTACCTGATCATCCGATCGCGTGCGCGGAATCTTTGTCCCATTGCCAACGAGGATTGGTCCGTAACCATCTCCGATGCTCGCGCCGCATGGCATGAGCGCATACTTGTCGCTGACGTGCGCATACGCGTGGATCGAGATCGCGGAAATGTGAAGTTCGCCGCGGAGGGCGCGTTCATTCAGTGTCTGAATATCTTCCAGTCGATGTTCGAACCGGTAACCACGGAGGTCGATTTTGTTTTTTGCCATTGCATAAAACATGAATGCATCGTCCGGATCGGGTGAATGTCCGAGCGTAAAAACTACCTGATCCCACAGCATGAGCGCACGCTATCTGCCTACCCGGAAACGCGCAAGAACACCTCCGGTTATCCGTCCAGTCGCGGTTGCCGTTTGCGTTAGAAGAGCTGTTCCGGTAGCCTCAAACGCATGGCGAAATCCGGTCTCGGAAAAGGTCTTGGCGCATTGATTGGTGGTCGCCCGGCGGCGGTGCTGGTCGAGGATATCGATCCACGGGAAAACATTCACCAAGTCAGCCTCGCGGGCATTGTTCCAAGCGGACTACAGCCACGCAAGGATTTCGCGCCCGACGCATTACAGGAACTGGTCGATTCAATCCGGCAACATGGCATCATTCAGCCCCTTATCGTGCGGCAGGTGGGCGGTCAATGCGAGTTGATTGCTGGCGAACGGCGCTGGCGCGCGGCTCAGGAGATCGGCCTCACCGAAGTGCCGGTGATTATCCGGAGTGCGAACGATCTGGAAGTCCTCGAGATTTCGTTGATCGAGAACTTGCAGCGCGCCGATCTAAATCCAATCGAAGAGGCGCAAGGTTACGCCAGACTGGCGGGAGAATTTGGAATGCGACAGGAAGACATCGCGTTAAAAGTCGGGCGCAGTCGAGCGGCCGTTGCGAACTCGATGCGCTTGCTCGATCTGCATCCCCAAATCCAAGTCTGGATTGGGCAGAGTTTGCTTTCGGTTGGTCATGCAAAGGTCTTGCTCGCATTAAAATCCCCGGAGGAGCAGCTGCTCGCTGCGGAAACGGTTTTGCGGCGCAACGCCACCGTTCGGGCGACGGAGCGGCTAGTGGCGCGGCAGCTCGGGATCGGCCGCTTGCGACGAAAGGCGCGCACCGCGGAATTAACCGTTACTTCCGCCGCAATTGAAGACTTGCAAAACCGGCTACAACAACATTTGGGCACCCACGTCACACTTCATCACGGCGAAAAACGCGGGCGCATTGAGATCGAATATTACGGGAGTGACGATCTCCAGAGGATCCTTTCGGTCCTCGGTTTGAGGGCGAGCGAAAGCTAAACGGAGCGCGAAAAAAGCGCGGAGATGCGACGCCGAATTTTTTATCTCGATCTTAATTCGCGCACGATCTCGATCGCCGCCGCTTTAATTTTTCTTTCAGCGCTCAGCGGGGAAGCCGGCGAAACTTCCGCGAATGGAAAATCATGGGAAGAATTTTCCGGCGACAAAGCACTCGCGCATGTCCAGCAGCTCGTCGATTTCGCGCCGCGGCCGGCGGGATCCGAGGCGATCGAAAAATCGCGCGCCTACATTACCGGCCAGTTGGAAAAGTGCGGTTGGTCCGTCGCTCGACAACAGTTCAGCGATGAAACGCCGCGCGGGAAAGTCAGCTTCGTTAATTTGATCGCGCGCTTTGGAAAACCGATCCCGAAGGTCGAGCCCGGCTCTTTGTTTCTGCTCTGCTCACACTACGACACAAAAATTTTCCGAGCGTTTCGTTTTCTTGGCGCAAATGACGGCGGCTCGAGCAATGGCGTTTTGTTGGAGATGGCGCGCGTTTTAGCGAAACATTCTGAGCTCGGCGCGAAAGTGGAGCTGGTTTTTTTCGATGGCGAGGAAGCGGTCGAAAGCTTTTCGGAAACAGACGGCATTTACGGCAGCAGGTATTTTGCGAAACAGCTCAGTGCGGCAAAAGAATCCAAACAATTTCGCGGCGGCATTTTGTTCGATATGGGTGGCGACCGCTCGCTTAAGGTCACGCTTCCTCCGGATTCACCGACAAAATTGGCGCGCGAAATTTTTTCGTCGGCGGAAGCGCTGAAGTTGCGAAATTATTTTACCTACTTCGATCGCGACATCACAGACGATCATACGCCGCTCAACGCCGTCGGAATTCCGACTGTCGATCTTATCGATTTTCGATTCAGTTATTGGCACACGGCCGACGACACGATTGACAAAATCAGCGCCGATAGTTTGCAGAAAGTCGGGATGGTCGCGGCGTATTTTCTGTCCGAGTTCGCTTTCAAATGAAATTGCGTTTTTGGATGATGATGGCGCTCGCTTGCATCAGCGGCGCGTTGGCGCGCGACCTTGTGATTCGGTGTGCGGTTTGTCGCGATATTCTCGGCCGATTAGCGGGGCACGGCCATCTCGTCGCGCTGGTGCATCAACGCGGGATTTATGAGAGCGATCTCAAAAATGGAACTTCGAAAGAGCAGCTGATCGCGGCGCAAAATGTGCACTGGCTGTCGAGAAACGAATCCGTTCCGAAAGCGATGGTTGATCGCGATTATGATTTGATCAAAGCGCAGTTTGTCGATGAGAACGGATTTCAAAGCGCGTTGCGCTCAAACTGGCTTTGGCCGGTTTGTTTGCGCGCAGAGATCGAGGAGCAGCGACGCGATCTGCGTTGGATCGACAATAAAATTTCCACTGCGGTGATAAATGTTTCGGATGACGAGTGCCGCCAATTTTATGAGGCGCATCGTGATGTGTTTGTTTAGCCGCTGCGCTTTCGCGCCAGTCATATTTTTTTGCGGCGCCGGACGGATATCCTGCCGAAGTGATCGAAACGAAGCGACGTGCGATCGAAACGGTCGCAACAGATCTGGCGCGCGGCGCCGATTTTTCGCAGCTTGCTGCGCAGTTTTCGGAAGACGAGGCAACCAAAGCTAACGGCGGCGATCTTAATTATTTCTCGTCGTGGCGCATTATGCCGGAATTCTTCGGCGCGATTGCCAAACTTCGGGTGGGCGAAACGAGCAAACCATTCCGATCTCATCTTGGCTTTCACATTGCGCGTTTGATCGACATAAAAACGGCGCGCGCCCTGTCTTTTGAGGAGGCGCGGCCGGAAGTAGTCTTGGCGCTTGAGAATGAAAAACGCCGAAGGGCATTGCAGAGCTTGGTCGCGGGTCTCGTAACGCGTGCCGGGTTTGTGCGCCCGTCACGCTAGCGTGGCGAGCAAAATTCGTGAAACTTCTGCATTGCCTGCCAGCTAGTTTAACTTCAGTCTGATGCAGCACCGATGCTCGTAGCGGCGGGGTGCTAAGAACCATTCAATGTCCCGAAGGCACAAAAATGTCGGAGTAATCGGTCTCGGGATTATCGGAAGCCGAGTGACCGAGACACTTCGCCGGAAGGGGTTCCATGTTTTCGTCTGGAACCGGACGCCGCAACTAGTTCCGAACTTTGTCGGTGCGCCCGCGGAAATCGCGGAGATGTGCGATTTTGTGCAGGTCTTTGTCTCGGATGATGACGCACTGCTTCAGATGGCAGAGGACCTTGTTCCGGCGCTGGCGCCGCGCCACATTGTGCTCGCACATTCGACCGTCTCACCGCATTCGATGCAGCGAGCTGCATCGATTGTCGAAAGTCGCGGTGCGCGCTTTATCGAAGCGCCGTTTACCGGCAGCAAGACGGCCGCGGAAAAGGGCGAGCTTGTCTATTATGTCGCGGGGGATGATGCCGCATTGCGGGAGGCGCGCCCGATTTTGGAGGCCAGCGCGAAAGAAATTATGGTGATCGGAGAAATTGGACAGGCCACAGTCATCAAAATCGCGACCAATATGGTCACTGCCGCCAGCGTCCAGGCGGCGGCGGAAGCTTTGGCCCTGGTCCGAGCCGTCGGTCTGCCGATGGAAAAATTTGTCGAAGCCATGCGCGGCAATGCAAGTCATTCCGCCACTCTCGCGCTTAAGTTGCCCAAAATAATCGAAGGGAATTTCGAGCCGCATTTTTCGATGAAGCACATGCTCAAAGACATGCAGATCGCAAGCCGATTAGCCTTGTCCCATCAGCTTGAGCTGGGAGTAACCGCTGCTGCGAGGGACCGACTTCTCGAGCAAATGCAACTAGGTTATGGGAACGACGATTACTCCGCTGTTGCGCGAAAGTATTTTGCCGATGTCCAACCGGCTGGTGGCGAAGAAGCCGGTTTCGAATTATTTGAACAGCCGGCGGTGACCGAAGCCTTTCCGGGCGTTGAACTTCATGGAGAGGTTTTGGAGCCAGTTCAACCGGACAACTTCGTTCCCATGATGCCCGAAATAGGGGGGCAGGAGCCTGAAACCACTAACGATGCAATCGCTCCGGGGCCTGAGATCATACAGCCCGCGCCCGTTTCGGAAGAGTCAACGCCAGCCCCTTCTTCGGAAGACTCAACGCCTCAGGAGGAAAGTAGCACTGCGCTTCAAGAGGAAAATAGCGCTGCGCCTCAAGAGGAAAGTCGCACTCCTGCTGCCGGCGAAGTATCGACACCGGTTTTGCCGCGCGAAAACGTTCAAGAAGAACAAACGCCGCGCGGCTTTTCAACCGGCCGCTGAGACGTGGGACCGGCTAGTAAGGAAGCGGTCGCACCAAAAGAAAAATGACGCCGCCGCTGCATGCACGGGAAGGCGTTCTTTTCGATTTCTCCGCATGCGCAAAACTTCGCATTAGAGGAAATGATCGCCTTCGTTTCCTGAACGGACAGATTACAAACGACGCTCGCAAGGCGACCGAATCGACCGCGCTCGAGGCCTGCGTCTTGAGCGCAAAAGGCAGAATGAATGCCTACATCTCCCTTTGCGCCGCGCCGAATTGCTTTTTGGTCGATGCCGATCCTGAGCTTCGAGAATCGCTCCAGCCGCGCCTCGAGCGCTACATCATCGCCGATGACGTGCAGATCGAAGATGTCACTGATCGATTGTCGATCTTTCATGTTTTGAACTCAAGCCCTCCCGCACTGCCGACCGAGTTCAAGATTATATCTGCGAATCGTTTTGCCGGTTTTGGCTGGGACATTTGGGTCGAAGCAAAGCAGCGCGATCGGATTTTTCGCCAATTATCGGAAGAGTTCGACTTTTGTGATGTGGATTGCGCGGAAGTTTTCCGAATCGAACAGGGGATTCCTCGCTGGGGTCGCGAGTTGACTGCGGAAATCATTCCGATTGAAGCAAACCTGGAAGGGCGCGCGATCGATTATGAAAAGGGCTGCTACATTGGGCAGGAAGTGATCTCGCGTATCAAAATGTCCGGTCAAATCAACAAGCGATTATGTGGCTTGGTCTCGGTAAATGATTCGCCGCTTATTCCTGGAATGCGATTGGCCTCAGGGACGGAAGAGCGCAAAGAGATTGGCTGGGTCACGAGTGCGGCGCACAGCCAAAGCCTGGGAAAAGAGATTGGGCTTGGTTACGTCAAACGCGGCTTCAACTCCACTGGGTCACGGCTAGAAGCGTTTATACTGGAAGACCCCATGGTCACGGCGCGTTTGGAGATTGTCGATCTTCCATTCGTGCGCTGACGATGCGTCGTGGTATAATTTCCTTTGTTCCCGCTATTTGCGTAATTTTTGATGTTGCATTCTAAAGATCGGGGCGTGTAAACACAGTCCATTCTTCTTCCAATGACCCCATGAATCAAAGATTGCTCGCAGAGATCGGCCGCACCCAGCGGTTGGAAATTCTTAACTCGCTCAAACGCACTAAAGGAATGTCCGTCAACGAGCTCGTTGCCAAAATGAAGA
>CATPAW010000146.1 GCA_955652255.1 uncultured Chthoniobacterales bacterium
GACGTTTGGGACGGCAGTGTACGCGATCGATTGGAACGTTTGCAAAAACAACTTTGAAAGATCGACAATAACAAGATCGACAATCATGAGCAGTATTCTTGAAGAAATTGAAACGAAAATCGCGGGACTGAAAACATCGACGACGAAGAGCAACGTCGGTGTCGTGCGTGAGACGGGTGACGGTGTCGCGCGCATCGAAGGATTGAGCGACGTCATGCTTAACGAGATGATCGAATTCCCAAACGGCGTTTTTGGTATCGCGTTGAACCTGGAAGAAACGGAGGTCGGCGCGATTTTGCTCGGCGATAATACGAAGATATCCGAAGGAGACGAAGCCAGGACCACAGGGAAGCTCCTTCAGGTCCCAGTCGGCAAAGCGCTTCTCGGCCGCGTCGTTAACACCATTGGTCAACCGCTCGATGGCAAGGGGCCGGTCAAAACCGAATCTTTTTATCCACTGGAAAAAATTGCGCCGGGTGTGATCAAGCGGCGCGGCGTCAGCCAACCGGTTCAGACCGGCATCATGGCGATCGATGCGATGATTCCGATCGGTCGCGGCCAGCGTGAGCTAATTATCGGCGACCGCGCCACCGGCAAAACAACCATCGCGATCGACACGATTATCAGTCAGGCGCGGCTGAACAAGGCGGCCGAAGACGCGAAGGAGAAAGATTATCGTCCGCTTTACTGCATTTACGTCGCCGTCGGTCAGAAAAACTCCAACGTCGCGCGCGCTCTCGACATTCTCGGAAGAGAAGGAGCCATGCCCTACACCACAATCATTTCCGCACCTGCATCCGATACGGCGACGAATCAATATCTGGCGCCGTTCGCCGGCGCGGCGATGGGCGAGTGGTTCATGGACAACGGCATGGACGCACTCATCATTTTCGATGATTTGTCGAAGCACGCTGTCGCTTATCGGCAGGTTTCGCTCGTGCTGAAGCGGCCGTCCGGTCGCGAAGCTTATCCCGGCGATGTGTTTTATTTGCATTCGCGCTTGCTCGAACGCAGCGCGCGCGTGACCGATGAATTCGGCGGCGGTTCGCTCACGGCGCTGCCCATCATCGAGACGCAAGCCGGCGACGTCTCCGCCTACATTCCGACAAACGTGATCTCAATTACTGACGGACAAATTTATCTCGAAACAGATCTATTTTATCAAGGCGTGCGGCCGGCCATTTCGGTCGGTCTTTCCGTCAGCCGTGTCGGATCAGCCGCGCAGATCAAAGCGATCAAACAAGTGGCCGGCAAAGTGAAGCTCGATCTCGCGCAATTTCGCGAGCTGGCCGCATTCGCGCAATTCGGTTCCGATCTGGATGCCGCGACGAAAGCGCGGCTCGATCGCGGCCAGCGCATCGTCGAGCTCTTCAAGCAAACGCAATACAATCCCATTCCAGTCGAGCAACAGGTGGCAGTGATGTGGGCGATGCAGAACGGATATGTCGATCCTGTGCCGGTTGAGCGGGTGAAAGAATTTCAAAGCAAGCTGCAGGATTATCTGGAGACACGGAAAGAAAGTCTGCTCCGGTCGATTCGCGAGAAAAAGCAAATCGACGAAGACCTCGAAGGACAATTGAAAGCAGCGCTCGAAGAATTCAAAACAACCTGGAAATGACACAATTTTCGGAAAATCTAGCGTTTGTTCTTACATATAAGGAGTTTATGCGTCTGAGCTCACGACTGACGATTTCAAACTCACGTTAACGAGCAATGGCAAACACGCAGGACATTCGGCGCCGGATCAAATCGATCCGCAACACCGCGCAGATCACGAAGGCGATGCAGATGGTCGCCGCATCCAAGATGCGCAAAGCCCAGCAGCACGCGCTGGCCGGCCGCCCCTATGCCGGCTTGATGAACAAGGTGCTCGTTTCGCTGCAAAAACGCACCGACCCGCGATTGCACCCGCTCTTGCATGTTCGCGAGCTGAAGAAGGAGCTTGTCCTGATCATTAGCACAGACAAAGGCCTCGCCGGTGCACTGAACACGAATCTTTTTCGCGAGGCGGCGAATTTCGACCCGACAAAAACGGTTTACGTTGTCGCTGGGAAAAAGGCGCGACAATTTATTGCGCGTGCGAAACGCGAGCTGCTCGCTGATTTCGAATTGAAGGATGCGCCCACTTTCGTTGAAACGAAATCGATCGCGAAATTTTGCACGGAAAAATTCCTTAAGCTTGAAGTGGACAAGGTTTCCGTGCTTTACACCCATTTTATCAACACGATCGATCAACGTTCGGTCGTGCAGACATTGCTTCCGATCAGCAGTTTTGATCTTCCAAAGAAACACGAGGAGGCGGGGGCGAACGAGGATGTCGATCCAATGCTCGGGTATGTTTTTGAGCCAAGTGCCGAGGCCGTGCTCGATATGCTGCTGCCCTATTACATTCAGTATCAGGTTTTTCAGATGATCCTCGATGCACGCGCGTCCGAACACAGCGCGCGCATGGTGGCGATGAAAAATGCGACCGACAACGCAAATCAATTCATCAAGGATTTGACCCTCGAATATAACAAGATGCGCCAGGCGGGCATTACCACTGAGCTGCTCGAAATCGCGACCGCGCAAATGGCCGTGGGCTCTTAATCAACGCTTATGAATAAAGGAAACATTGTGCAAGTCATCGGCCCGGTGGTGGACGTGGAATTCCCGCAGGGAAAAAAATTGCCGCGCATTTATAACGCGCTCGAAATCGAATACGAAGTCAACGGCAATCCGACCAAGCTCACTCTCGAAGTGCAGCAGCATCTCGGCGAAAATTGGGTGCGTTCCATCGCGATGTCGTCAACGGAAGGTTTGAAGCGCGGAATGAACGTGGCGGATACCGGGGGCCCAATCACCGTGCCAGTGGGTGAAGGCGTGCTCGGCCGTCTTTTTAATGTTACCGGGGATCCGATTGATAATCGCGGGCCGGTCAAATTCACCAAACGCTATCCGATTCATCGCCCGGCGCCTGATCTTATGGAGCAGGACACCAAAGTGCAGATTCTCGAGACCGGAATCAAAGTCATCGATCTGGTCTGTCCTTTTTCCAAAGGCGGAAAAGTCGGCGCGTTCGGCGGCGCAGGTGTCGGCAAGACCGTCATCATCCAGGAGTTAATCAATAACATCGCGATGAAACACGGAGGCGTTTCCATGTTCGCTGGAGTGGGCGAACGGAGCCGCGAAGGCAACGATCTTTACAAGGAAATGAGCGAGGCCGGCGTGATCGATCAAAAAGATTTGTCAAAGTCGAAGGTGGGGATGGTTTTCGGTCAGATGAACGAGCCGCCGGGCGCGCGCCTGCGCGTGGGACTTTCCGCGCTTGCCATGACCGAATACTTTCGCGACGAGCGCAACCAGGACGTGCTTCTTTTCATCGACAATATTTTTCGATTTTCGCAAGCAGGCTCCGAAGTTTCGGCGCTTCTCGGGCGCACGCCGTCCGCGGTTGGTTATCAACCGACGCTCGCGGCGGAGATGGGCGATTTACAGGAACGCATTACATCGACGACGAAAGGCTCGATCACATCGTTCCAGGCGGTTTATGTTCCGGCGGACGATCTGACCGACCCTGCGCCCGCGAACACATTTGCGCATTTGGATTCGACCATCGTGCTCGAGCGCTCGATCGCTGAGCTTGGAATTTATCCCGCCGTCGATCCGCTGGCATCGACATCGAAATCGCTCGCGCCCGAAGTTGTCGGCGAGGAACATTATAATGTCGCGCGGGGTGTGCAGCGTGTCTTGCAACGTTACAAAGATCTCCAGGACATCATCGCCATTCTCGGCATGGACGAACTCAGTCCGGAAGACAAACTGACCGTTTATCGCGCGCGCAAGATTCAGCGATTCCTCAGCCAGCCGTTCCACGTCGCGGAAGTTTTCACCGGACACAAAGGCCAATACGTCACGACCGCGGAGACGGTGCGCGGTTTCAAAGAAATCCTCGATGGCAAACATGACGAAGTTCCCGAGCAGAACTTCTACATGAAAGGCAACATCGATATGATCAGGGACGGTTAAATAGTTTAAGCGTTGAATAGTTACAACCGCCGGACTTTCACGTTTCATGTTTTCTTTTAACTTTGTAACCTTGTAACTTTTGAAGCCATGGCCACACTGAAACTAGAAATTGTTACGCCGGAGGCGAAGATTTACTCCGAAGATGTAAACATGGTCACTTTGCCGGGATCGGAAGGCGAGCTCGGCGTTTACCCGAAGCACGTTCCACTGCTGACGACATTGAAACCGGGCGAACTTCGCGTTTTGAAAGATGGACGCGAAACGGCGATGGCGGTGGGCGAAGGATTCGTCGAAATCAAAGCGGACGGCGTCTCGGTTTTGACAGATATGGCGTTGGAAGCTGAGAAGATCGACGTTGCTGCAGCTGAAGCCGCAGTCGAGCGCGCCAAGGCGGCCATGAAAGAGGACCACGGCGCCGAGGAAGTCGCCGCCATCCAGGCGTCGCTGCAAAAAGCGCTCGCCCAATTGCGCGTTAAACGTCGTCGCCATTCGTAACACAGACGTCTCGCCTGTGCGTCAGGCGCAATGCAAAATCCAGAGATTCTCGGAATCATCGCGGGTAACGGCGTTTATCCGCGACAACTGGCCGACGCTGCGCGCAAAGCCGGCGTGAGGAAAATTGTCGCTGCTGCATTCTCAGACGAGACCGATCCCGCGCTGACGCAACATGTCGATCTAATCGAATGGATGCGCGTCGGACAACTCAGCCGATTGCTAAGATTTTTCCGCGAACAAAAAGTCCATCACGCCATCATGGCCGGGCAGATCGCGCCGAGAAATCTTTTTGATCTGCGTCCGGATTGGAAAGCGCTGCTTGTTCTTGCGAAGCTCAAACAACGCAACGCTGAATCAATCTTTACCGCCATTGCGGACGAACTCGCGAAGGTAGATGTCGATCTTTTGCCAGCCACGAGTTTCCTCGAAGATTGTCTCGCTCAGGCGGGATTGGTCGTCGGACCAAAGTTAACGCGTCGCGAAGAAGAGGATGTCGATCTTGGCTGGAAGATCGCGAAAGAAATCGCGCGACTCGACATCGGACAAACTGTGATCGTGAAAAACGGAACGGTTCTCGCAGTCGAGGCGTTTGAAGGAACGAACGACGCGATCAAACGCGGCGGCGCACTCGCGCGCAAAAGCGCGGTCATGATCAAAGTTTCGAAACCAGATCAAGATATGCGTTTCGATGTGCCGGTGATTGGCGTGGAAACAATTCGCATCGCTACCAAAGTGAAGTTGCGCGTCATCGCGGTCGAGGCGGAAAAAGCTTTGCTGCTCGAGCGCGAAGCAATTGTCGATCTTGCCGAGGCCGCGAAGATTTCGATCGTGGCGCGCTAGTTGCAATCTGCAATCTGAAATCTACAATCTGAAAGCTTTTCCGGGGTCTTAGCTCAGTTGGTAGAGCGCCTCAATGGCATTGAGGAGGTCACGGGTTCGAATCCCGTAGGCTCCAAAATCTCGACGAGATTTTGGAACCGGCGGCGCGGAGCGCCGGGTCCAGAGCGAGGGTCAGAGCCGGGAGCCAAAGGCGAATGCTTTGGATAATCCCCTAGACTCCATTCCCTTTCCGTCATTCTTCAGCCGAGGGGACGTGACCGCGATTTTCTCCCTCTCGGACCCATCAGGCGGGGCCAGTTAAAAAATAACTTGTAATCCCTATTTGATTAGTATAGATTCAATCTATATCAGATTAGTAGACATTAAACAGTCGCTGAAAACCTGAGAGAACCTGAGATGAAAACAATAAAACAAATGGTTGCCTTCATTTCCCTGGTCGTGTTCTGCGCGAGCGCGGTTTGGGTTGAATACAAGCTGGTCCTGCAGTTCGGAATCCTGTTTAGCTTCTTTGCGAGCACGTCCGTTTCGGTCGGGCTGTTCTTGGCCTTGCGCGCGAAACGTGCTCGCCTGACTGAGAGTCAGCGCCGTGGGTTCCCACGGAAATTCGTCGATGACAATAAATTGAAAGAATTGGTGCGCTTGTTTTGGCAATTCCGTTTATCCAGAAAATACAGTCCAGGCACGCCGCGGACAGATGGGCTGAGCCGTGCTCGTCATGCCCGACTCTCGCAACTGAGGCGTGCGATGAAAATGGACATGGCCAGACTTTTCAGCAACCCCTGAGCATCTGGCCCTCATAACCACGAGACATGAAACTTTCGAAACGAGGAGAATACGCACTAAGGGCCCTGATTGATCTTGGGATCGCGAAGGAACTAGGCCGCCCCATTCTGCAGGTGAGCGAGCTGGCGGCGAAAGAGAAACTCCCCGTGAAA
This sequence comes from uncultured Chthoniobacterales bacterium, assembly GCA_955652255.1. Classification (GTDB taxonomy): domain Bacteria; phylum Verrucomicrobiota; class Verrucomicrobiia; order Chthoniobacterales; family UBA10450; genus UBA10450. Next base: position 6,279 of record CATPAW010000146.1, read on the forward strand.
TTTCTCGAGCAGATCTTCGCGCAACTAAAACTTAACGGCTACGTTGAGAGCAAGCGCGGGAAGCTCGGCGGCTACTCACTGGCGAAGCCGATGACGCGGATCAAGTTTGGAACCGTCATTCGTCTCATCGACGGACCGATTGCACCGATTCAATGCGTCAGCAAAACGGCTTACGTCCGCTGCTCTTGCCCAGACGAAGTGCATTGCGGTTTGCGCATGCTGATGCTCGACGTGCGCAACGCGATCGCAAAGATTCTCGATCGATACACGCTCGCCGAGATTGTTGAAATCACGTTGCGCAAGTTGCGCCGGGATAAGGTTACGTCGCCATTTCTTCCACCATCAACCCGGCTCTGGCCAGTGTTGCTACCCGCAGTCAACGCGCGAGGTGGTGACTGGCGAGAACTCGAGTCACTCAAGCAAGTATCCAAAAAACGGAGGAAATGAAAATGCAAAAGGATCAATCGAAGAAATCCAACGGTATGAATCAAGTCATCAATATTCCTTCCACGTGCCACGCCCCGGAAGCGAGAAATGTGACAACAAGGAGAAACCTAATGTTTATCAAGAAGCCCGTCTTACGGGCAGCGGGCGGGAGCCTGGCTGCAATTATTTTGCTAGCGGTCCAACCGCTTGCCGCGCAGACAACCTCCGACTCGGAGCGGCTCCAGAAACTCGAGCGCGCAGTCGAGC
>CATPAW010000147.1 GCA_955652255.1 uncultured Chthoniobacterales bacterium
CCCGGTCCCTAGCAAACATCGAGTCATGGTGATAGAAAAACACGTCACCGGTGATGCTTATTTTGTCGTCGCCAACCCCAAAGAGAACGTCGCCGAGATACTCGGCTGCGTCTTTATCCAGCGTGTTGCCATACTGCAGGGTCACCTGCACGCCACGGTAGTCTTTATAGAACTTGAGGTTCACCACGCCGGCAACCGCGTCCGCCCCGTAGGTGGTCGAAGCGCCATCTTTCAGAATCTCGATGCTTTGGACGGCCGCAATGGGAAGGCTAACCAAATCCACGAAGCCGGCGCCCGAGTTGGCACTCCCGGGAAATGGCGCGACGCGACGGCCATCGACCAGGAGAAGCGAGGCACCAGGATCGAAACCGCGCAGCGAAATCGAAGCCGTTCCCGCTGGGCCCCCCTGGCCGGTCGAGTTATTCTGAACCGGAACACTGCTCGCACCCATTACCGGCTGGCTTTTGAGAACCTGTTCCACGGTGCTTTGACCTGATTTGCCAATCAAGTCGCGGTTGAGACTAAACACCGGGTTCGGACCGACTTCTTCCGCCGTCGGAATGTTCGAACCGGTCACGATCACGCGTTCCACTTCGGCTTGGCCTGCTGCCGGAGCTGGGGCAGCCCCCGGTGGCGGCGGCGCCGGGTTCTGCGCAAATGCGCTCGCGGCGATAACGAATGGAACTCCGACGGCACCTGCGAGAGCGACGCGGACGTATCCGAATGTTTTAAACACGTTTCTAATCATTGGTTTCTCCATGGGTTTGGTTAGGTTTAGCGCTACGAATTATTGAAGATTGCGATCCCTGGCAAGCTTTTTTTTCACTTTTTTAAAAATATTTTGAACGGAGGAGCCTGGACATTTGTCGTGGCCTCTCTCGTTTCGTGCGGTTCTATCGGATTTGGCAGCCGCTGCCTAGTAAAAAATTCAATATTTTTTGAACCGCCTGGGAGCGCCTTCCAAAGGGGCAAAAAAGTCCCGAAAAACGGAGGCCCATAAGATCGACAACTCGGTCGCGGCGGCAAAGAAGCGTCACCGTGGAAGAGTCGAAGCGTGGAAGAGGTGACCGGTGAAAAGTTTTCCGCTTCGGCGTTTCCACGATTTAATGATTCAACGTTTTTTCACCGTGCGTGAACTTCAGGCTTGGAGAGCATCTGCTGAATCTTCAACGTTGCACCAATGACGATTCTCGCTGGCGTAATTCCAATCACCCAGCCGCATCCGCTCAGCATGTTGCCCTTTGCCGTGCTCTTGCTTTGCATCGCGTTTCTGCCCTTCGTGCTGAAGCTTCATTGGGAACGCCACTATCATCGCGTTGCCCTCTTTGTCGCGGCCATCACCACCGCCTACTATTTTTTCTGGATCCGACAGCCGGAACGCATCCTCCGCGAAGCCGGCGATTACATCGGTTTCATGGCGTTGGTTGGCTCCCTCTTCGTCGTCGCGGGCGGAATTCATATGAAAATCCGGGGAGAAGCGACTCCATTTTTTAATTGTGCGCTGCCTCTTCTCGGAACAATCGCCGGAAACGTTCTCGGCAGGACCGGCGCGTCGATGCTTTTCATTCGCCCCTGGATTCGAGCGAACAGATATCGCTACGCCGGTTTGCACACCGCGTTCTTCATCTTCCTCGTCAGCAATCTGGGCGGCGGACTAACGCCGATGGGGCCGCCGCTTTTTCTTGGATATATCAAAGGGGTGCCGTTTTGGTGGATGCTTCAGCATTGCTGGCTGGGCTGGGCTGTCGCGCTGCTCGCTCTGCTTCTAATATTTTATCTCGTCGATCGGCATAATTTTCGCCGCGCCCCAAGACCGGTCCGGGAAGAAGAAACCGGCGCACGCAAGATCGACATCGAGGGATTGCGGAATATTTTCTTCCTCGGAATCATTCTCGGCGCGGTTTTCATCGAGCACCCGCTCTTCCTGCGCGAAGCGATTATGCTCGCGGCCGCCATCGGATCGTATTATGCGACACCGAAAAGTGTGCATCTTGCCAATGAATTTTCATTTGCCCCAGTCAAGGAGGTCGGCTGGCTCTTCCTTGGCATATTTCTCACGATGGTCCCCGTGCTCGATTACATGCAGCTGCACGCCCGCGATCTGGCCATTAATACGCCCGCGACGCCCGCGAGATTTTTCTGGATCGCCGGCGGCCTGTCCACCGTGCTCGACAATGCACCGACCTACCTGACTTTCCTTGCCAACGCTCTTGGCCGTTTCGGTCTCAGCATCAAGGATCCCGCTGCCGTGCAACAATTTCTCTCCAGCGGCCAAGCCGAAATGGCCGCCATTTCCATGGGCGCGGTTTTGTTCGGGGCTGCGACCTACATCGGCAACAGTCCCAATTTCATGATCAAGACGATCGCCGAACAACACAAAGTGCACACGCCCAGTTTTGTTGGCTTCGTCATAAAGTTTTCCGTTCCGATCCTGTTGCCGGTGCTTTTGCTGGTTTGCTGGCTGACGTTGCGCAGCTAAAAGTTCATCCGATGTTCACTGGTCTCGTCGAAGAAGTCGGCACCGTGCTCTGGATTGGCGGCACGCAATTGCGAATCGCCGCGCCGCGTATCGCGAAGGAGATTCGCGCCGGGGACAGCGTCGCCGTAAATGGCTGTTGTCTGACGGTCAGCGCCCATCGCGACGATCAGCTCACTTTCGATCTTCTTGGCGAAACGCTCGATCGCACGAATCTAAAAAACTTGCGCCGCGAGAGTCCGGTCAATCTGGAGCGCGCTCTGACTGCCGATGGCCATATCGGCGGGCATTTTGTGCAAGGCCACATTGATTGCACC
>CATPAW010000148.1 GCA_955652255.1 uncultured Chthoniobacterales bacterium
ATGCACACCGGCTCAAACAAGGCGGATGTCGTTTTGGATGAAGATCGCGTTCTTACAAAATGGAGCGATTCCAACGACGTTTATCTGATCGTTGAGCAGAAGCGCGTCGCGTACTGGGAAAACCTGTTGACCCAGCGCTTTTACATTTATCATCAGGTCACGGCCTGCGGCGCATACGTCGTCTTGAGTAACCGGCTATAACGGCGCCCGGGCGGACGATCTCCATTTGAAAAATCCAGGGCGCGGCTTAATGTGCCGGGTCAATTTTGCAGGGAAACAAGTTTATGTCGCAGCATCGCAGTTTAAAAGGCGCCAGCACCATCGCGGCCAAGCGCAATGTCCTGAAACGCTTTGAGCGCGTCGAACTTCTCAAGAAGCGCGCGCAGTGGAAGGAAGGCAGCAAAGTCATCGGCCTTCCCAAAACGAAACCGGACGCCTGATCGCAGAGGTGATTCGTTAAAAAAGTTACAAAGTTAAAACGGTAACAGCGCGTTTGCTTTTTTAACGATGTAACCCTTTTAACTTTGTAACCTCTGCCTTGCGTCTCAACCGCTTCCTCGCCGCAGCCGGCGTCGGCTCGCGCCGTCGTTGCGATGAGTTGATCGAAGCCGGCCACGTCACGATCAACGGAAAGCCGTGCACCCACTTCAGCATTCGGCCGGGCGAGCGCGACCACGTGAAGGTAGATGGCAAACTTGTCGACGTCGATCTTCCATTCACGATTATTTTACACAAACCGGCCGGTTTTGTTTCCACCAAAAGCGACCCTCACGCGCGCGACACAATTTTCGATTTGCTTCCGAGAAAATTCCCGCGGCTCTTCAGCGTTGGCCGGCTCGATGCGCAAAGTGAGGGTCTGCTCATTCTCACAAACGATGGCGAGCTCGCGCAACGCCTCACTCATCCGCGTTACAAGATCGACAAGGAATATAAGGTCACGTTAGATCGACAATGGGATCCGGCGCTCGCTGCGAAATTGCTGCGCGGGATTTTTCTTGGAGGCCAGCACGCCCAAATTGCGCGTGTGCATTCCGTCACCCCGACGCGTTTGCGCGTTGTCCTGCGCCAGGGCATTAATCGTCAGATTCGCCGAATGTTTGAACAAGTTGGTTATGAAGTGAAACGGCTCGTGCGCATCCGAATTGGAAGTCTCCGCCTCGGCGATTTGCCGCGCGGCCACTGGCGCGCGCTGACCAAACGGGAGATCGACTCTTTAAAGCAAAATGAAACTCGACGGCTGTAGCGCGCTTATCACGGGCGCTTCGGTCGGAATCGGCCGGGAATTTGCGCGACAACTTGCAAATCGCGCCGGCGCGCTTGTCCTCGTCGCACGCCGAAGTGAGCGATTAGCAGATCTGCGCGAGGAACTGATAAAGCGTAATCCCAAGTTGAATATCCATGTCCGCGTTGTCAATCTTGCCGACGAATCGCAAATCGATGAACTCGCGCGACGACTTGAAGCGGAGAAGATCGACATCGATCTTTTGATCAACAATGCGGGGCTCGGCGATAGCGGTCCCTTTGCGACCAGCGATCCCGCGCGCAACCAGCAGATCATGCTCGTGAACATGATCGCGCTGACTTCGCTCACCCGCCGTTTGCTGCCTCAAATGATCGCGAGGAAACGCGGCGCCATTTTGAACGTCAGCTCGTCCGCCGGTTTCCTTCCGATTCCCGGATTCGCGGTTTACGCAGCGACGAAAGCTTACGTGGCGAGCTTTTCGGAAGCGCTCCGCGCGGAATTACGCGGCACTGGGGTGAGTGTCTCCACACTCTGCCCGGGGCCAGTACACACCGAATTCCAAGAAGTCGCGAAACGTCCTGGCGGCCAGCCCGAAGCCGGGCCGGAGTTCGTTCACGTTCCAGTCGAACAAGTCGCGCACGATGGACTTGCCGCGGTGCAAGCCGACCGACCGCTCGTCATCCCCGGTTTCGCAATGAAACTTGGGATGTTTCTCGTGCGACTAACGCCGATGTCGATCCTGCGGTGCGTTTGGCGGTTCTCCGCGGAGCGCGGCCGTTAATCGCAAATCAATTATATTTAATCCCGCAACCGTACGGCCGCGTGTTCGTCGTCGTCACTGGTTTGCCGGCGAGTGATTCGTCGAGCGCGACTTTGACGTAATTCGTCGAACTGGGAATGTCGGCCGGGTTGGGCGTGGCTTTGCTGTCGATTGCGCCTTCGTACGCGATTTTACCCTCAGGACTAATCACGACCATGTTCGGCGTGTTTTTGGCGCCGTAAGCGCGGCCCGCTTTGCCTTCCGGATCGAGAAGCAGCGCGGTTTGATGTGTTTTCCAAGCGGTCGTGACTTTCTCAGCTTGTTCAGGAGTCATATTGCCCTCGCTGCCGGGTGCATTAGAATCAATCGTCAGCCACACGACGCCTTTGCTGGTATATTCTTCTTGCAGCTTCTGCATGTTGCCGCTGCCGTAATGCTTTTTCACGAACGGGCATTCCGGATTGAACCACTCCAGCACGACATATTTGCCTTTGTATTGCGACAGCGAATGGGTCTGCCCTTTCGCGTCGGTGAGCGAAAAGTCGGGCGCGGCGTTGCCAACCGGCGGCGAATCAAGCGCCAAGAGCGTCGTGGTTGCGAGTGAAGCGAGAATTGTGAGGATCGATTTGGTTTTCATAAGCTATTGTGAAGCGACAGTGTGCGAGATGGTTTCAAGTTTATTCAGAATGATACTTTTGCTAAGCAATTCCGGAAAAACAATCGGTTCCGCGGATTTGCCGGGATAGAGCACATACAGTGGGACACCCGGGCGGCCAAATTGTTGCAATAATTTTGTGATGACCGGATCGCCGTTCGTCCAATCGGCTTTCAGTTTGACAATACCGCGGCGCTGAAACGCTTCGCGCACGGCGGCGCTTTCCAGCACGCTGGCCTCGTTGAATTTGCAGGTCAGGCACCAGGCCGCCGTAAAATCGACAAAGACGGAGCGGCCTTGTTCCAACTCTTCTTGCAAACGCTCAGGTGTGAAAGCCTGCCAGCCGCCCGCAAGTTGCGAACTTGTCGCGAGCTTGGACGAACGAAACTTGTCACCAATGAAGTAAATTCCGCTGAGCACGAGCAAGATCGACATCGTAATTATCGCGATCGTCTTGGCTCGGGTTGAGGCAACCGGCGAAATGAATGCGCCTTTCATCCAGCAGGCGATGCTGACTACAAGCAAAAAACATGAAGCCCAGATGATGCCGTCGAGGCCGCGTTGCGCGCCAAGCACGTAGAGGAGAAAGAGCAAGGTCGCGAGAAGCAGAAAACCCATGAACTGTTTCACGTGCGCCATCCACGGACCCGGCTTCGGCAAAAGTCGCAACCAGGCCGGTTGCGCACAGAGCAGCAAATACGGGGCGCTCATTCCAGCCGCGATTGCCACAAACATCGACAATATGATGGCGGCCGATTGCGTGAAGGCGAAGCCAAGCGCGGTTCCTAAAAATGGCGCGGTGCATGGCGTCGCCAGCACGGTCGCGAAAACACCTTGAAAGAATGAGCCCGCTTCACCTTCGCCCGCGGTCCAGCTCAGCAATCCGCGGGTGGCCGTTTGCGGCAGCGAAATCTCGAAGACGCCGAAAAGATTCAGCGCAAAGACGAGAACGATCACACTCAGCAAAAGAACGAAATAAGGATTCGTGAATTGAAATCCTCCCCAGGTAACTTCGCGGCCGGCAGCTTTGAGAATAATCAGGAGCAGCGCCAGACCGACAAACCAGACGAAGATTCCCGCGGCGAACGCGAGGCCGCTGCGCCAAATTTTATGACGGCTCTGGCCGGCCTGCTGAATGAATCCGAAGATCTTGAGCGAGATCACGGGCAAGACGCACGGCATCAAATTCAAAATCAAGCCGCCAAGAAAACCAAAGAAGAGAAAGGTAAGAACCCCGCGTGCGGGAACAGAATTGGCAGGTAACGCTGCTCCGCTCTCTGCCACGCGCCAGGCGGCACGGTCATTTCCATTGGCGCGCTGGGCAAAAACGACCAGACCTTTGATCGACGATAGACCTTTTGACGCTGACTCGATCGGAATAGCAAAAGTAATTCCGTTCCCGGTCCGCGATTCGATCTTTGGATGACCGACAACGATGTTTCCCTCTGGCAATGGATAAAAGTCAGCGACCGGATAATTCGCCAGCGTCGCGCTAGTCACGTTGAACTGGAGCTCGGAACCGACGCGGCTCCATTTCCCCTTGGCCACATCGGCCGCAGGCAAATCTTGTGGCAGCAACTGGCGATAGCGTGCAAAAAGTTCCGTGTTTGCTGGCCTGCTCGTTGTCGATATTGGGATTTCCAGTAGCAACGTGGCGCCGCCGGGGATGCAGATTTTTTCGCAAACGAGCCAGCTTGCCTCCGCGGAGAGTTTTACTGACGAATTGTCGATCTTCGCAGGCGGGATTATTTCCTGCATCAGCAGGACTTCATCCTGGTAGCCGTAGGTTTGAATATCGCCAGGGTCATTCGTTTTCAACGGAATTGGCCATTGTAGTTCGCCTACTTTCCAGCCCGGCGGCAATTTCCATTTCAGCTCTGTGGGAATTCCGGCGTCGCCGGAAAACTTCCAGTAGGTATGCCAGCCAGGCGCCATTCGAAGAAGCAACCCGGCGGTGAACTTTTTTCCGGGAACAATCGCGTTCGTGTCGGCCACGAGCTCTGCCTTGACCAGCTCTTTTCCCTCATAAGTCTGACTCTTGCCCTCCGGCGCAGCACCGACGATCAACAAGAAAATCGTCGCCGGGACGGCCAAGCGAAATGCCGACGTCATCCTATTACCTACCACTCGCAGCAGTTTGCAGCAACGCGCAAGCTAGCGGGCAAGATGGCTCGGGAGATGCTTCATTTTTACTGGTATGCGCTCCATTCTAGCCTTATTTGCCGTGGCAGCTCTGGGCTTTGGTTTTATCTTGCACAAGAAAGACGCTCCTGAAGCCGCGGCTTCGGAAACGCAAACAAGCGAACTCTCCAAAGTAAATCAGCACAATTGGACGAAACATGCACTCGACACCAGTCGTTCCGTTGCCAAAAACGGGGCGAAGCGTCAGGAAAACCAAGTTCCTTAAATTGTCGATCTAAGCCGACTCGGCTACGGAACAACGAATATCTTCTGAGAATCCGGGTCTTTGACTTTGCTCCCGGGCGCATAGCCGCTCACATCGATGTATCCGCCGTTGGGATCGTAGGGATTAAACACCAGACCTAGCCGACCTGGAACCGGCTCGGCGGTTGGGAACTGCGGCTGTACGGCCGTACTTCGAGGAGGCGAGCCTTTGGATTTCGTTGTGGCATTTCCGCTCGGAGTCTCCGTTGAAGACGTCCTCGAAGCAATCCGTTGCTGTTGCGATGAGCTGGGAGAGGTAACTGGCACAGGACGTCCCGGAGTAGTGACGTCCGAAGTTGTCGTGGTCGATGGCGTCGGCGGCGAATCAGCAGCGATGGCTCTGTGCACCAGATGCACCGGCGCGGTAGCGACATGATAAGAAGTGACAGCGACATCGCGCGTGGTCCGACATCCCCACAAGAGAACGCAAGTTGAAACTAAAACTCGCGCCGTCGCCTTCATCTTACTGCTCCTATACAGACGTCCTTTTCACAGCGCAACTACTCAATGTTTCGCTTCTTCGTTACGTTTCAACGCAACAATGTCGCCAACAAAGTCAGCAATATCGGCTTCGGTGACGGACCATGAGCACATCAACCGGTAAACCTCGGGTTCAATGAATTTGTAAAAGTCCCAGCCACGCTCATGCAGCCCCCGCACTAGCTGCTCACTCATCCGCAGAAAGATTGCGTTCGATTCCACGGGAAAGACGATGTCGATCTTTGCTTCCGAGCGAAGCCGCTCCGCGAGCTGCCGTGACGCGCGATTTGCATGTTCCGCATTGTGCAACCAAACAGCGTCCGTCAACAGCCCCAGCCAAGGCGCGGCCAGGAAACGCATTTTCGACGCGAGCTGGCCTGCTTGTTTGACCCGGTAATTAAACTCGCGAGCCAGCTCTTTTTTGAAAAATATCACCAGCTCGCCCGCGCCGATGCCATTTTTCGTTCCCCCAAAACAAAGAACATCCACACCGATTTCCCATGTGAGCGCTTTCGGCGCGCAACCAAGCGAGGCGACCGCATTTGCGAAGCGCGCTCCGTCCATATGAATGAAAAGCGACCGTTTGCGCGCGAATTCGTTGAGCGCCCGGATCTCGTCCGTCGTGTAAACGGTCCCGAGCTCGGTCGCTTGCGTGATGCTGATCACGCGCGGCTTTGGCGACTGCAATTCGGGTTGGCGAACAATTGCCGCTTCCGCTTGGCCGATGTCGATCTTGCCG
>CATPAW010000149.1 GCA_955652255.1 uncultured Chthoniobacterales bacterium
CTCAAGGATTCCCTGGACGGTATCACGAAGCTGATAACAGCTTTCGTCCAGCAACACGTTTGGAAACGGCGTGGTGATTCCTTCCAATTCCGCGCTCAATGCCAATTGCGGCAATTCCAATTGAAGTTGCTCGCGCTGCTGACTTTCGAGCGTATGGGTAAGGCTAACTTTGCCGTTCTCAGTCACAGCTGAAATAAGGGCTTCGCCTTCGGGATAAATCAGCAGCGCATTTCCATGCGGCGCATACGTGCTCGCGCGTTGCGCGGCGTATACCGTCACTTGCCGCGGGATGTAACCGCGCTCCAGCAGTGGTGCGGCGATCTCGGCAAGCTGTTCGTTCCGCACCGCGACGGCGGAAATTATACTGCCACCCTCGGATTGCTCGATTACCTCGAAATCGGTTGTCACTTCGTCGGCCGAGAACGGCAACGCCTTTTCGATTTGGATCCGAATCATCTCCGGAAATTCTGCCGGATCAACAGTCGGCAAACGAAACCGTTGCGCGAGCACTGCCGCGACGGGCAGTCCGAGCACGACATCGTCTGTCGCTGTGAGCAGCGGCACCGCCTCCTCCAGACTCTGAAGCTTGCGTACGGCCCAGGCGCCGTTGCGCTCGGCTGGCCTCAGGAAATTCCAACCATGCGCGGTCGGAACGATGAAGACGGATGTCGATGCGGCTTCGATATCAAAGCTCCTTCCAGGCGATTACTTGAGGAATATTGCCCGCTTTGCGCACCACCATCTGCACAGCCCGCGTACTATCGCCTGATTTTCCCACGCTCATGATACGGAATACTTGGTCGTTGAATCCAACCAAGCCAGCAAGCTGCTGAAATTGTTCCGGTGAAAAGCCGAGGGCGTATTGAATGTCGGCCAAATTCTTGAATGGGGCATCATCGGCAGTTCCATCGACTCCGTCCGGACCGCGCCGCAGTTGTAAAAGCCGATCCACCAAATCATCTCTCATCCCGGGCAGAGCGCGCAACACGTCGCGCGACGCCCAGGCGAGATCGATCGGGCCTGAACTGTTGATCGTAAAATCATCGTCCCACCCCGGCTTTGAAGTGAATTCACCCCAGCCAAAGATTTTCTTAAGTTCGTCCACCGATGTCAGCGGGGCGTGCGCTGGACGATAATCGGCTGTTTCCGGCGGTGCGTTTAGGCGATGAAGCCCGGTATTTGGTTCCACCCAACCGAGCAGAGCATCCATCATCCGGTCACGCTCGTTGAGATCGACTCCTTTAAGCTCAAGATATCTTCGCAGAATTTCGACACGAATCGGATCCTCGCCGACGGTGAGCCAGTTTAAGTTCAAACGGCCGCCTTCGCCGGTAACGCGGACTTCATAACCTTCCCGATCACTGATTTTTCGATGCAGGTTTGGCGAGCTGGGTCTAACGCTTGGATGCAACGCAACTTCCGCGCCCGAAGCCGCCATCGCCTCCGCCGCGAGAACGCGGTTTGCATTACCGGAAAGCGCGAGCCGGGAATCAATATCGAGAGCCCAGGAAATTACCATCGCACTGAGTAAAAACAGTGCCCAAAGCGATAACATAAGCGCCGCCCCACGCGATCGGGCGAGTAGAATCGACATCTTCATACTCAAAACGGTGTCCGTCCTAGTGGAATGATCGCTTCCCAAGCCACCGCGGCATCGGAGCGTCCCACGGTTACCCTCACAAGCCGAGGCAGCCGGAGCGCGTTCGTCCATTGGTCTACCCAACTGTTTAACTGAGGATCGAAGTAACGGATTTGGAGGCTGCTAACGTTCTTAATTAGAGGTACCCATGTCTCATGCCCAATACCAGAATCGCCCTGTGGTCTTCGCAAAAAACCGAGATCGAGCCGATCACTCTTCTTATTTTCGGGTTGTAAGCGCAGTGACACCGTAAACTCGCCTGGCGCGTATCGCGTAAGCAATCCAGGACCGGCACCGCAAATCCATTGGATTTGATCGCGCTGTCGATCGTTTAGCTTGAACGGCGCTCCTGTCATCGCGCCGTGCCCTGATGGCAAGCTCTGCCATTGCGCCGTTAAAAGATCGCGCAAACCGTTATAGCACGCATCGGCAGCGTTCGCATCGGATGAAGCGCGCAGCGCGGTGAGATTCGATTGCACGAAGCGATAGATCGCGAGCGACATCATGGCGAGGATCGCCACTGCCAGCGTGATCTCCAGCAGCGTGAAGCCGGCTCTGCGAGTGACCCTCTTGCTCGGATCTAATGTCGCTTTCTGGTTAACCGGGACGATAGACATAAAACTTGATCTGCTTTGATTGCGTAGTGCCACCCCGCATCCACTGCGCGCTCAAAGTCACAAGATTGATTCCGCTTAGCTGAACGTTGCCGGGTTCGGTTAAACCAGCGGACGCGCTTTTCTGAATCAATTTCACGATCCCATAACCCGTATCGATTTTAAGTTCCTTTGCGGTGTCAGGGAAACCCGGCGCAGCCTGAACTTCCGCCATACGATTGGACAATATCTGGCGCACACGCTCTTCTTCCGCGTTCAAGGTGCTGGCGTTCAGGCAATTTTCCACTGCGCGGCCAAGCGCAAGCACGCCTACCGCGAAAATCGCGAGCCCGATAAGCACCTCGTAAAGCGCGAAGGCATTTCTTTTCGCAGCGCTCTGGTTGAGTTTACCTGGCCGCATAATTCGTAAGCTCAGGCCGCGCCGTCAACGGCGAATAATCTGCCGTCCATGAACCAGCCGCGCCTTTGAATTGAACAGTCGCTGGTTCGCATGTCCCCGATGGCCAGAAAATCCATTCGGCTGCCGGATTCTTCGTCAATGCCGCCGACAGCGCTAGTTTCAAGGCATCTTCACGATCCAGCTGAAATTCTGCGGTCGCTTTAATTTCTTCGCCTTTTGCAAAGGCTTCCGGACGCAGCAAGACATGATCCTTAGCCCAAATAATCAGGTAAGAACGACGCTCTGCGACGCTTCGCTCTTGTGCCTGGCGCACAAGATTGTTGAAGCTATCCAGCGAGCGCCGGAGTCGCCTATCCGCGAGCACGCCATTCAAACTCGGCACCGCGAGCAGAAGCAGCAACATCAGAATAAAGACCGCCATGACGATCTCGATCAGTGTGAACGCCTGGCAACGTCGCATCGACGAAGTTACGCGCTGCGCGGCAAATCACAACCGGCCCGACAACCACGGCGTGATCTGTACCTGCGCTGAATATTTGAATCGGTCCTTTAGCGGTAGATTAACACCATCGCCGAGGGCGGGATCGGAGTCCGCGATTTGTGCGCTCCCGCTCAGTCGGCCTCTGGGCTTCTCAATCCATCTCGCTCCCTTCCCATGGGTTCGATTCTGGTTAGGTCATTTCCCATGTTTGAGTGCACTGCCTGGCGCGCACTCAGTTGATAATCGCCACTACCCACCACCGCATCCTTTATGGGTTCCAGGCGATGGAAATCGCGACGGTATGGCAGGTCATGTACTGCGCACACGTCCTTGGGGAAGAGAAGGTCCAGCGTCCAGTCGAATGCCACACGAACCTTTTTGTCCAAACCGGGTAACTTACTGAGGTAAATCGTCCGCCACATCCACCAGGCGAAGAAGCCTGAAAAATTGAAACCGAAAATCCGCGCCACGCCCGTCCGACGACCGATTGAGGCCAGCAACCCAATGGTCTTGAATGAAAACGATCTGAGAGGACGACCTAGGAGTGCAGCCGCGATATTCTGCGCCACAACCCTGCCCTCGCGTATGGCATGTTGCGCGGTTGGCGGATGGGACTTCCCCGGATTTCTGATATCTGGCACAAATGCACAGTCACCCACGGCCCAGACATCAGCCCAATCGGGAACTCGCAAGAATTGGTTCACGCGTATTCGGCCTCGTTCCTTTGCGCAAGGGAGCGAAGAGATAAGCGGACTGGGCACGGTTCCGGCAGTCCACACCAAAGTGCTGCATGGA
>CATPAW010000150.1 GCA_955652255.1 uncultured Chthoniobacterales bacterium
AATCGGTGAAGGCATTGAGAGCGGAAAACTTAATGTTTCGACAGAATGAACACAATGCTCAGAATTGCTTTGCAAATGATTCAGTTAATTTTGTGTATTGTGTCAAAAAATGTCTGACTTCGATTTCACCGGGAAAGTCGTGCTCGTCACCGGCAGCTCGAGCGGCATCGGCGAGAAACTGATCACGGCGTTCGACAAACGCGGCGCGGCGTGCGTTGTCAATTACGTCACTGACCCGCAGGGGCAGAACAAAGCTGGTGCGGAAAATGTCGCGAAAGAGTTGAAGGATCCTCTCCTCATCGAGTGCGACGTGACGAAGCCGGAGCAGGCCGAGTCGATGATGAAACAAATACAAGATCGATACGGCGGGCTCGACATTCTGGTGAATAATTCCGGAGTCATCCGCGACCGCACGATCAAGAAAATGTCGATGGAAGAATTCGAGAGCGTGGTGCGTGTGAATCTCATCGGCACATTCACCGTTACGCAAAAAGCCGCCACTATTCTTCGCAACGGCGGGCGCATCGTGAACTTGTCCTCGGTCAGCGCTCAGATGGGCTTGTTCGGGCAGGCCAATTACTCCTCGAGCAAAGCCGCCATCATCGCGCTAACAAAAGTCTCGGCGAGAGAGTTTGCGCGTCAGAACATCACCGTGAATGCGATCGCGCCTGGCTTCATCGATGTGGGCATGAGCAAAGGCATGCCGGAAGAAGTGGCGCAAAACTTCATCAAGCAAATTCCGCTCGGCCGCCTCGGGAACGTGAATGAGATTGTCGATGCAACGCTATTTCTTGCATCGCCAATGGCATCCTACATCACGGGGCACGTTCTCAACGTGAACGGCGGATTTTACATGGGATGAGCTCTGACTCAGCCCCAGTTCTGCACTAGCAGCCACACCAGGGCCGAAAGCACCCCGGCGAAAGTGGATAGGACCAGGGCCGCGCGCTTCGACTGCCGTATTTTAAAATCAGGTTTCGGAATATCGTCGTGAATATGACTGCCCTCGTAAAGTTTCATGAGGAAAAGCGCCACCACGAAGCCAACGACGGCCCATTTGAAGCACCCGACGATCGTTTCAAACATCTCAATAGCACTCTAGCGCGGGAACCGCGCACTTCAAAACCTCAAACCGTTCTCCGACCTCCGGCCTCTGACCGCTGCCTTCTGCCGGCTGAATTTCCTTTCTAATTTCTACTTTTTATCTTCTACTTTTCTTCGCTATGGCAACACGAACCGGTTCGGCTATTTGGGAGGGCACCTTAAAGGGCGGCAAAGGAAAAATGAAACTCGGGAGCGGCGCATTCGAAGGACCCTACTCCTTCGCGTCGCGATTCGAAAACGCGAGCGGCACAAATCCGGAGGAACTCATCGGAGCAGCGGAGGCGGGCTGTTTCTCGATGGCACTGTCGCTTAACCTCGAAAAAGCCGGTCATCCGCCCAAGAAGATCAGCACTACCGCGGAAGTGAAGCTCGAGCCGTCCGGCGGCGGTTTCAAAATCACGTCGATTAACCTGACGACCGAAGCCGACGTGCCCGGAATCGATCAGGCGAAGTTCAACGAACAAGCCGACCTAACCAAGAAAACGTGTCCGGTCTCGGTCGCATTATCCGGAACGCAGATCAATCTTAGCGCGAAACTCGTCCCTGCCACGCCGTAGGTGGCCGCGGCGACCGAAGGCGGGTCACATTGAACTCCGCGTTTCTAATTTTTAATCTCTAATTTTCCCGCCCTCCGACTCCAGTTTTCGACCCGACCCATGGCGGTAATCAGCAATCTGCCCATTTTTCCCCCGCCGGTTGACACCACGGGTGACACAAATTTTCGCCTAATCGCAGTTCATCGAGACTTACTCAAATTCAGAAAAATCAATCGGGCCCCGAAACAAAAACTGCGGCAAGGGACACACCCGCTGCCGCAGTTGATGATTATCCGTTACTAGTCAAGGGACACCATCCTACGTGCCCTCTTGATTACGTATAGTCTAGGGTCCGTGTCCGGCTGCGACTCTGGCAGTTTGCTGGAAGCACGCAACGTCGTATTGGGCCACGACGTGCGAATTGCCAGACGACATGCCACCCTGGCTGGTGGGATTCGCGTAGACGGCTTGCGCGGTCCCATTCGGGTTGATGGCTGAGCCGGGCGACGTCGCTGAATTCCCCGGTGTCACCATTGTAACTTGACGCGACTGGCTTGGCTGCCCGGTGGTTCCCCCCACGTGCGGGTTTCCGGCGAACGCTATGCCCCCTACCGCACACGACAGCCACACCACTGCTGCTAATCTCGTTAATCTCCGCATATTTTTTCTTCCTCCTTACCCTTTTATATAACCTCTCTAAGCTATATAAAGTTTCGCTTTTCCTCGCGCACCTGGATGCTTGCGAGAGATGGCACAGTAACGGCAACTTCGTCACGTGACCGCCCGTGCGCGCGATTCAGTCCGCATTCTCGGCCAATAGTTGTAGCGCCTCAGCCAGGGACTCGAAGGTGGCAAACTGGACGCCGGATCCGTAATGAAATTGCGATAAAATGTTTAGTCCAATGTCTTTGCGAGGGTCGGGAACGACGCGCACAACCAAGCCCACCTTCTTCTCGGCGAGCGCATCCATGATTTGTGCAATGTAACGCGCCGCCGCCGGCTCCATTGAATCAAGCCAGCGAAAATCCGTCAGGACACGAAACCCCGGCTTCACATCTTCCACGATCTCGCGCACCTGCCGCGCCGCTTCTTTTACTTCCTCCCCGCTCACGTGC
>CATPAW010000151.1 GCA_955652255.1 uncultured Chthoniobacterales bacterium
CCCGCCATTTTGCGCGGACCGATGGTGACGCGCTATATCCAACAATTTCTGCGGCAAGTCGAATGGGGCGAACTTGATTACCTGGTTCTCGATCTTCCGCCCGGTACCGGCGACATCCAGCTCACGATTGTGCAGACCGTCGCACTTTCCGGAGCGATCATCGTGACGACACCGCAGGAAGTTGCACTGATCGATGCGCGCAAAGCCGCAACGATGTTCGATAAAGTCAACGTGCCGGTGCTTGGGCTGATTGAGAACATGAGTTACTTCGTCTCTCCATCCGACGGCAAACGCTACGATATTTTCGGAAGCGGGGGCGGCGAACGTGAAGCGAAGCGGCTGCGCGTCCCTTTGCTTGGTCAAATTCCAATCGATATCGCCACGCGCGAAGCGGGCGACCGCGGCATGCCGATTGTGGGCGAAGATCGACAATCACCGGTGACGGCTGAATTCAAGAAAATTGCCGAAAACCTTCGCAAAACTTTGCCTTAACGACCTATTAGGGGCGTGGGTGCGAACTGTCCTAAATAAATCGACAGGGTGCCTCGTCGAATTTCCAGTGATTCGATTTTGTTGACTGATTCGAAATTTTATGAAAGAGAGTCGAGAGATGCCTTCTTCACAGGAAGATCAATCTCAATTCGTTAAAAATTCCGTTCTCTACAAGGAGTTCCTTGCGGAGCGTGCAGAAATCTTGAAGCACAAGTGGATCGAGAGCGAAAAGGCTGGCAAAGACATCGGTTTCGAAAAGGCATTGCTCGATTGGATCGTGAAACATCGCTCCAATTGGCGCGAAAAACGGATGCGCGAAGCCAAAACCGACGTAAAATGAGCAGTTGATCCATAAGCGTGTCCTTTAAAGCGATCCCGTGAGGTCGCCAAGGAAACGAATGAAAAACGGAAAACAGAATTCATCTGCCGGCGTCCCGATCATGGACGCGGAGGCGATTCGCCGGGCACTGCGGCGGATCGCGCACGAAATCATTGAGCGGAATCCGCGACTTGCCCAGGTCGTACTCGCGGGAATTCCTTCACACGGCGTCGAGATCGCGCGGCGCCTCGCCGATTCCATCCGCGCGATCGAAAAGATCGACATCGAGACCGGGATCGTTGACGTGGCGATGCACCGCGACGACGTCGGGACGCGTCCGGAACTGCCGGTCGTGCGCACGTCAAAACTTCCAATGCCGCTGGAAGAACGAACCGTCATCATTGTCGATGACGTTCTCTATACCGGCCGCACCGTTCGCGCGGCCATGGACGCGATCAATTCATTTGGACGGCCCGCTCGGATCGAATTTGCCGCGCTGATCGATCGCGGGCATCGCGAGCTCCCGATTCGCGCCGATTATGTCGGAAAAAATTTGCCGACTGCCGCGAATGAAAAAGTGCGGGTGCGCATCGGCAGCGCCAATGAACCGGACGGCGTCTGGTTGCTTAAACCGGAGGCGGCTGGATGAGAATCGCTGAATCAACCATATCATCGACCTCACTTAACACGGAACCTGCATTGCGCTGGAACCGCAAAGATCTGGTGGGCCTGCGCGAATTGTCGGTCGACGAAATCAGTTTCATCCTCGAGACGGCCGACGCGTTCAAACAAGTCGGGACGCGTGAAATTAAGAAAGTGCCAGCGTTGCGCGGGAAAACGCTGGTGAATTTTTTCGTCGAGCCGAGCACGCGCACGCGAACGTCGTTTGAGCTTGCCGCTTTTCGGTTGAGCGCGGACGTAATCAACATCTCCGCAACAAGTTCCAGTCTCACGAAAGGCGAAACCCTCAAAGACACCGCGCGAAATCTCGAGGCATTGCACGCCGATATTCTCGTGCTGCGTCACAGCTCCGCAGGCGCGGCGCAGTTTTTGGCAAATCGGCTCAAAGCGAGTGTGATCAATGCCGGAGACGGCGCGCACGAGCATCCGACTCAAGCACTTCTCGATCTTTACACGATCCGCGAGAAGAGGGGAAAAATCGCCGGGCTGCATGTCGTGATCATCGGCGACATTTTGTTCAGTCGCGTCGCGCGTTCGAACATTTTCGGTTTGGTCAAGCTCGGCGCGCGCGTCACGCTGGTCGGGCCGAGCACGCTGGTACCGCGCGAGTTTGAGAAACTGGGCGTCGAAGTGTCACACAAGATCGACAACGTACTACCTAGTGCCGATGTCGTGAATCTATTGCGCATCCAGCACGAACGTCAGCGCAAAGAATATTTCCCCGGGCTCAGTGAATACACTCGGTTCTTCGGCTTAACGAAAGAGCGCGCGAAACTTTTGAAATCGGATTGTCTGATTATGCATCCGGGCCCGATCAACCGTGGCGTCGAGATCGACAGCCAGGTCGCCGATGGATTGCAAAGCGTAATCCTCGACCAAGTCACCAACGGTCTCGCTGTGCGCATGGCCGTTCTCTACCTCTGTGGGGGGATTGCAACTACATGAGCGCGACCGTCATCCGCAACGGCCGCGTCATCGATCCTGCGAATAAGCGAGATGAAATTGTCGATCTTTTGATTGTCGACGGAAAAATCGCGCCGCTCTCTCAACTCTCAACGCTCAACTCCGAACTCGATGAGATTGATGCAAGCAATCTCATCGTCTGCCCCGGCTTGATCGACATGCACGTGCATCTGCGCGAGCCGGGATTTGGTCACAAGGAAACGATTGAGTCTGGCGCGCGCGCGGCCGCGGCTGGCGGTTTCACGACGATTGTTTGCATGCCGAACACCTCGCCGGTCGCCGATAATCCGAGCACGATCGCGTGGATCAAAAGTCGCGCGGCATCTGTTGCATGCGTGAATGTTTTGCCAGCCGGCGCGATTTCAAAAAACCTCGCCGGCGAAGAGCTCGCGCCGATCGGATCACTCGCGCAGGCAGGCGTCGTCGCGATTACTGACGATGGTCATTGCATTCAAAACCACGAGCTGATGCGACGCGCGGTCGAATACGCGCGGATGGTTGGCGTGCCCGTGCTCGATCATTGCCAGGATTACAATTTCGTCGGCAACGGGGTCGTGAATGAGGGTTATTGGAGCACGCTGCTCGGTTTGCCGGGGTGGCCGGCGGCGGGCGAGGAAGCGATTGTAATGCGCAATATTTTGCTCGCGGAACTTTGCGATCATCACATTCATTGCCAGCACATCACCACCTCTGGAAGTGCGCGATTGCTTCGCGAAGCGCGGAGGCGGGGCGTCAAGATTAGCGGCGAAGTTTGCCCTCATCACCTCGCGTTGACCGACGAGGCGATCCAAGGTTTCGACACGAACTACAAAATGAATCCACCGCTGCGCGCGCAGGCCGATGTCGATGCATTAATGGAAGGAATCGCCGACGGCACATTGTCAGTCCTGGCGTCCGATCACGCGCCGCATGCGGATTTTGAAAAGGAGGTGGAATTCGATGCCGCGCCGTTCGGCATCATCGGGCTGGAGACTGCGCTCGGTTTATTTCTCGATCTGCTGGTGCACAAA
>CATPAW010000152.1 GCA_955652255.1 uncultured Chthoniobacterales bacterium
TGAGCACGATCTCGATTTCTCGACGTAAATTTGCACAGTTGTTGGGCGCGGGCGCGGCCTGCGCCGTTGTTAAGCCCGCATTTTCTTTGGCAGTTGAGCCGGCGGTAAGATCGACAAGTGCAAGCGTGGTGCGCTTGAGCTCGAACGAGAATCCGTACGGGCCGTCGCCGAAAGCGCTCAAAGCGATGGGCGATGCCTTCGAACTGGCATGTCGGTACCCCGATGAGCAGAACGATCTGCTGATTGATGCGGTGGCAAAAATCAACCGCGTCAATCGCGATCAGATCTTACTCGGCGACGGCTCGAGCGAGATTCTCCAACTGTGCGCGGACACGTTCACTGGACCCACGCGCGGTAAACTAGTGGCAGCCGATCCGACTTTTGAAGCGATCCTCAATAACGCGGCGATCAATGGCGCCGAGGTCGTGAAAGTTCCGCTCACTTCGAGCTTCAGTCATGATCTCCCAAAGATGTCGGCCGCGGCCCAGCAAGGGCTCATTTACATCTGCAATCCGAACAATCCGACCGCCAGCATCACGCCGAAGAATGAAGTGCGTGAGTTTATCGCGAAAGCTCCGCGCCAGACGATGATTCTGGTGGACGAAGCTTACTTCCACTATGCCGACAGCCCCGCCTACGAAAGCGTGATTCCGCTGATCAAGGATCATCCAAACCTGATCGTCGCGCGCACGTTCTCAAAAATTTACGGCATGGCCGGATTGCGCTGTGGCTACTGCGTCGCACAAAAGGAAACAATCGAGCGAATGCGTCCGCATCAAATGTGGGACAGCGTCAACATCATGGCCCTGGCGGCGGCCATCGCGAACCTGAACGACCCGGATCAAGTCGCAAATGGCCAGCGTCTGATTAGCGAAGCGAAAGCATTCGTGACCGGCGAGCTCGACAAGATGGGTTACAAACAAATTCCCTCGCAAGCCAACTTCATTATGATCGACATGAAACGACCGGTCGTGCCGCTCATCCAGGCGTTGAAGCAACGTAACGTCCAAGTTGGCCGATTATTCCCAGCTCTGCCCAACCACATGCGCGTCACCATCGGCAAGAAATCCGAGATGGAATCTTTTCTGTCGGCGTTCCGCCAAGTTGCAGCCTGATTCTCGGCCGGCTCAGACTCCTGGCCGACGTCGAGTGCGCCGTGGTGGATGTTTTCCGCGTATATCCGCCCTAACTCTGGCCGCGTCCTACGTGCTCTTTGGTTTTAGCTCGCCGGTCATGAGTTTATTTAAGTTTTCGCTGACGCCAAGTTCGCCGGCCCACTTTTGCAAGTAGTTCCAATCGAGCGAGCCCGACTGAACCGCAACCACACCAGCGGCATCGCCAATTTGCCGCCCGGAGGGCGTGAGTGAATCCCAATGAAGTTTGTGCAAGATCACGTCTTCGGCAGTGGCGATCCAGGCGCGTTCGCCCAAAAAGTTCACGCTGAGACGGCGTTGAAACATCGACATCTCAAACGGGTTGGGGCGCAACATCCAGAAGTCAATTTTCAAAGCTGACCGCCGATCGATCGCATTGAATTGATACGGTGGCTCCAGCGCCGCTCGCACGGCCGGCTCATCGAGATAAAAATCGTCGCGAAACTCATGAAGCAAACTCGGAATTGACTGGACAGGAAGTTGCACAACGAAATCGAGATCGTGCGTCGTACGGGGGATGCCCCAATAGTTGCTCGCCATCGAACCGGTGAGCAGATATGCAATTCTAGCGCGATTGAGCCGCCGCACGGCATCAATGGTGAGCTCCTGTTCCGTCACAGGCTTTGAGCCAGAGCGATCCGTTCCCGCAAGAGCCGCTCCACGTCATCAGCGCTCGCATTGGGATGTTGATGGCGGATGCCGGCGCGCGCGATATCGCACGAAAGCTCGTGCAGATCGAGCGCCAGCTTCAATCGCTCTTCGCCAGTCATGGCACGATATTTTTCAATCTGCGCGTCAAGCGCCGCTTGCGGCGTCATGAAAAGATTTTAACGGTGTTATACTTGAGCGCATCATCTTTTGCATCGACATGATGATTTTTCGTCGAATGCGTTTGCCGTTCGGCCGTCGAGACCGCGCTACAACTTACTCTTTCACGATGACCGGTGTGCCTTCTTCGGCGTTTTCGAAAAATGGTCTGGCCCATGGTTCGGGCAAACGGATGCAGCCATGTGACGCGCGAAACGGCGGCACGTAGCCGGCGTGCATTCCGTAACCGCCGCGGAAGCGCATGAAGTACGGCATCCGGGCGCCATCGAAGTGCGATCCGCGCGGCTGCGTGTCTTTACGCACGTCGATATTTGATCTCACCACGTTGCCATAGTCATCAACGTAATCGCCGAACTCACTTGAGACATGATTTCTGTCCTTCTGCAGAACGCTGTAGCTACCCGGTGGCGTGGAAAATCCTGGTTTGCCTGTGGATATGGTTGATTCACCGGCCAGATGTTTGCCTTTGTAGAAATAGGCACGTTGCTCATCGAGATGAACGACAATTTTTGGTGCACCCGAAAGGCCGTCGCCGTTCCAATAACCACTCGGGACATTCGACCGGTAACCCGCCGCGAGCGGCTTTTGTGCATAGGGTGGAACTTCTTCACAGCTGGACCACAAAATAATAATTGCCGCGCCATTTAAGAGCTGAATGAAGCGTCGCACATTCACAGAGAGGCGGATCGTATTACGGCGTGATGGAAGGATCAACTTAAATGTCGATTCTAGGCATCGTCTTGGCCGTTTCCCGTGCGCAAAGCGAACGCGATTGGTTTGACGCTACGCGTGGAAGGAAATAGGCTCGCTTCGCCGTGAATGTTGCTAATGTTCCACCTCCATCGACATCGAGCCGCAGCACGACTGCCGTGCAACCGCCGATTAATCTGAATAACTGGATCGAAGAGAACCGGGAAAAGTTCAAGCCGCCGGTGAGCAACCGCTATCTTTATGACGGGCGCGACTTTTTCGTCATGGTCATCAAGGGTCCGAACGCGCGGAACGATTTTCATCTCGTCGATTCGGAAGAGTATTTTTACCAGCTCAAGGGCGACATCAAAGTGCGCATCCGCGAGGGGGATCGGATTGTCGATCATCTCGTGCGCGAAGGCGAGACGTTTTTCATCCCGCCGAATGTCCCGCATGCTCCGGTCCGCCCGCCGGACACGCTTGGCGTGGTAGTCGAGCGTCGCCGCCCGCCGGGCGAAAGGGAACACATCATTTTTTACTGCGATAATTGCGGGGCACTGGTGGAAGACATCGATTTCGACTGCGGCGACATCGTTCAGCACTTCAGCCAGGCGATGCTCGACTTCTGGAACGACGACGCGCGGCAGACGTGCAAGAAGTGCGGCACGAAAGTTCCGAAGCCGGAACCGGTAAAGCCGTTCTGAGGTGGATCGGCCGCTCCGTCGGGCGATGTTAAATCTACTCGGATTACGCCGACATTATTATCATCGAGCAAGGGACTGCTCGATTCACCTCATGAATACTCGCCATTTGAATACTGCCAGACCGGCTCGGTCATGAAGATCGACCTGCACACGCACATCCTGCCGCACGATTGGCCCGATCTCGACGCGAAATACGGCTACGGCGGCTTCGTCAGGCTCGAGCACTACAAACCGTGCTGCGCGCGGATGATGATCGGCGACCGCGTTTTTCGCGAAATCACCGACAACGTCTGGGATCCGAAACGCCGGATCGAGGAGTGCGACCGCGACAAAATTTCGATGCAGGTGCTTTCAACCGTGCCGGTGATGTTCAGCTACTGGGCGAAGCCGGCCGACGCGCTCGATCTTTCGCGTCGGTTAAACGATCACATCGCCGAAGTCGTCCGCGCTCATCCGAAAAGGTTCGCCGGGCTGGCCACGGTTCCGCTCCAGGATCCCGATCTGGCGGCGGACGAACTGGAACGATGTGTCCGTAAATTGGGCTTGCGCGGCGCCCAGGTCGGCACGCATGTCGATCCGAACCCGCACTCAGGTCGCATCGATACCTTGAATCTGGACAATGCGGCACTTCAGCCCGTTTGGAGCGCCGCCGAGCAGCTCGGCGCGTCGATTTTTGTTCATCCATGGGACATGGCTGGCAAAGAGCGCATGCCGAACTACTGGCTGCCATGGCTCGTCGGCATGCCGGCCGAGACGTCACTGGCGATCTGCTCGATGATATTTGGCGGTGTGTTTGAGCGGTTCCCGAAACTCCGCGTCGCCTTCGCGCACGGCGGTGGCGCGTTCCCGTTTACGATCGGCCGGATCGAGCACGCGTTTCATGTGCGACCGGATTTGGTCGCGACGGAAAACAAAACGAACCCGAGAAAATATCTTGCGCGCACCGATAACCGCAAAGGCGTCACGCCTGCGCGGTTCTACGTCGACTCACTCGTGCACGATCCCGACGCGCTCAGAATGCTGCTCAAGCTATTCGGCGCGCAGCGCGTCGCTCTCGGATCGGACTACCCGTTCCCGCTCGGCGAAGCGCATCCAGGCAAACTCATCGAATCGATCAAAGAACTCTCTTCGAAAGAAAAGGCGCAACTGCTCTCGGGAACCGCCCGCGAATTTCTCGGCCTGCCCTAA
>CATPAW010000153.1 GCA_955652255.1 uncultured Chthoniobacterales bacterium
CTCACGCCGGCGCGCACGATTCGCCACGAACCGTCGCGAAAATCACCGTAGAGTGTGGAATGATGATTAGGATCTTTCTCCAGAACAGTGAAATGGCCGGTAGGCGAACTGTGGCCGTGCTTGCCGGACGATACCGGACCGTCGATCGCGATCTGCTCGTTTAACATCAAATAGGCACGCTGTTTTGGAATTGAGACGACGATGTGGACTTCATCGGATGTGGCTTGCTTGAGCAACGCCTGGTTGATTTTCAGCGGGTCCTGTTTACGAATGAGCTCGGCAGGTTTCCGCATCTGCGGCGCTGCGGACTGCGCATAGACAGATTCGGCGATAAGTGCAGCAACGACGGCCGATCCGATGCTTATCGATAAAATCCGCTTCATCAATCTCTGGCGTAACTGTTCACGCGATTAATCCAGCCTGGCAACCAGCGCGATTCATTTCGCTCGGGTGGGGAATTTTTCACGCGGCGAGTTAAAATCGCGCTCGCCGAACGCGCGAATTCCTCAACTGCGCCGGAGCCGTTGCTGGTGCCGTGCATATCTGCGAGCACTTGCAGCAAGCCCCAACCCTCACCGCGATAACGCTCGGTGTGCAATACGCCTTCGCCTTTAAAATTCACATAATCGACGAGTGCATAACAGCCTTTCGCCGAATTCGACATGCGCTCGAATTGTTCCTGCACATGCACGCGATTGGGCGGAGCTGTCTCCTCGAGCATCTTGGGGAGCGCATTCTGCAGGCGGTTAACGAGGAATTGCGCTTGAAGATCGACGGTATGCACGAGAAAATCTCGCAGCGCTTTTAACTCCGGTGAATTTTGCGCACGCTGGAAGTCAGATTGCGATTGCCACGGACAGGCTCTCGCATTCTGAAGCCACGATGGCACGTCCGCGCCACGATCCGAAACGAATTTCATTAGCTTGGGAAAACTTTCCTCAAACGGACCGCGCTTGCCCTCCGGATACCAAATAAAATGACCGATGCCGAGGGACGCGAAATCCTCGCCCGTATTCCACGAAGTGAGACCTGACATCGTGCCGTTGCACTCGTTTTGCCAGATCCTTTTCCCAATCCGCAGCGCTTCCGCGTGCGATAATGTGATAGCCGAAAAAACCTGCGGCGAAATGGCGATGAACAAGATACAGGCAGGAAACGACGCCGAAAAGCGAGCGCAATGCTTCTGTTTCCTTGACGGGCAAGCTTTATCCATTAGCGTGCATCTTTCTGCGCCGGTCATTTTAAAGCGCAAACGCATGGGGAATCCACTTTTATGAAACGTTTTATTATTTCTTTCGCCCTGCTTTCGCTTGCGGGATCTGTTTTTGGGCAGGACAAGTCGACGCCGCTCAAAGATTCGAAGGACAAGGTCAGCTATAGCATTGGTCTGAATATCGGCCTCAATCTCAAAAAACAGAACGTCTCAATTAATCCTGATACTTTTGTTCTTGGCCTGAAAGACGCGCTTGCCGGCAAACCTCAGATGACCGACGAGCAAGTGAAAGAAACGATGACAGCATTTGAAAAAGAGATGATCGACAAGCAAAAAGCGGCGGGTGTGAAAAATGGGGCAGACGGTGAAAAATTCCTCGCCGAAAACAAAAAGAAAGAAGGCGTGAAGACAACGGCCAGCGGTTTGCAGTACAAGGTCGTCAAGGAAGGGAGTGGCGCCCAGCCGAAAGAGAAGGACACGGTGATGGCAAACTATCGAGGAACGCTCATCGACGGAACCGAATTCGACAGCTCGTACACGCGCGGTCAGCCCGCTACCTTTCCAGTTTCCGGCGTGATCAAAGGATGGACGGAAGCGCTTCAGATGATGAAAGTGGGTTCGAAATATCAACTGTTCATTCCCGCGAACCTCGCCTACGGAGAACGGGCGATGGGTCCGGACATCGGCCCGAACTCGACTCTCATCTTCGAGGTCGAGTTACTCGATGTGAAACCGGCGGCTGGGGCAAATCCGTCTTCATCTCCGCAATAGTTGTAGAGGCGCTCGCCGTGGCGAGCGTCTATTTGTAGGTTCGGTGCTTGAGACAAGCACTGCTACAACGCTTCCAAGATCGACAGTCAATCAGCGCCCCGTCGCGGCCGCTTTCTATTCGACCCGCGGCGCATCGCCCCATAAATCCTCTAGACTATAGAACGCGCGCTTGTCTTGATGAAAAACGTGCACGACCACTTGCAGATAATCGAGCACGATCCACTGGCTGGCGGGGAACCCGTCAATCGCCACCGGTCGCACTGCCTGTTCGTCTTTTAGTCGCGTTTCAATTTCACTCGCGATCGCTTTCAGCTGCGGCTCGGACGTAGCCGAGCAGATCACAAAAAAATCGGTGAAGGTCGAGATCCCGCGCAGGTCCAGGACAACGATATTTTCCGCCTTTTTGTTCGAGGCGAGTTCGGCGCAGGTTTTCGCTAAGTTTTCCGCGGTTATTTCACTGGCTCCCGGTAAAGATTATTCCGCCGAATGGTTTCTTCCACCTTTGGCGGTACGAGATAGTGAATCGATCGACCCGATGCAATCCTGTTTCTGATGTCCGTGGCGGAGATGTCGATCTTGCGATGAATGACTTCATAAGAATGATTTGTTGGCCCCCCGGTGCGATCGAGCACAATAAAACGGACCATCTTTTGCAGCCGCTCGAAACAGTGCCAGCTTGCCAGCGCGGCCACGTTATCCTCGCCGATAAGATAAAAAATGTCCGAGCCGGCCTGGCGTTGCTGGATCTCTTCAACCGTGTCGATCGTGTAGGAGGGCGGCCTCCGGCGCAGCTCGCACTCGTCCACCGCAAACGCTGTTTCGCCTTCAATCGCCGCTCGTAACATCGACAATCGCATTTCCGCGCTTGCCGCTGGAGAATCTTTGTGCGGCGAAGCTGCAGCCGGAACAAAGATCAATTGTTCCAACCCCAGCTTTTCGCGCGCTTCGCGGGCCAGGATCAAATGCGCATGATGAACTGGATCGAATGTGCCACCGTAAATTCCGATTTTTTTGCGCGTCATCATTCTGAACGGTGAGAAAGGTCTCTCAAAAACGCTCCGGGAAAGATCGAGAGATGTTTGGCTTCGCTCAACATCACAGCCGCTTCGTCACCCGTTCAATTTCAGTAAAGAAGAAAGGCAGCTCGCGCCTGGCGAAAATTCGCCACGTTTTGTTTCCATCCGGCGACAATGCTTTCGGGCGAAACGCCGCGTTCGATTTGCGATCGAATCGAAGAGCTGCCATAAACTTTGAAGAAAAGATCGAGCTTGCTCCGGCTGGTTCGTCGAAATAGCGCGGAACCGGAGCTGCGATTTAGTTCGGCAAGCATGTAAACTCCCAATGCGGTCAGGTCCGCGGGCGCTTTCGGATCGATCCGCAGCAGGCTGCCCTGCTGACGTCCGCGTTGAAATTCCTGAAAGACCACGCCGGGCATGTCGAGTGACTGCAAATAGCTGGTAAATCTTTCAGAGTTCAACCACTTCGCCGAAATCATCTCAAATGGCGCATACCCCCCGATGCCTGTCTCCAGCCCACTCAGCTCGCCTACCATTCCTGTGGCCACATAGTAAACAGGGGAGCTTCCGCGCGGAATGTTTGGTGACGTTGGAATCCAGCGCAGTCCAGTGTCGGCCCAGGTAAGGCTGCGCGTCCATCCACGCATCGGCACTACGGTCAAATTGCAGCGTCCGCCGATCCAGCCCTTCGCGTTAATCATCTGCGCGAGCTCGCCCACGGTCATTCCATGCACGTAGGGAATCGGAAATTGGCTGACAAAAGAAATCCAGGGGCGCTCCACCGTCGGGCCTTCTACGCGCAGACCGCCGAGCGGATTTGGCCGGTCGAGCACGACGAACTCGACATGGCTTTCGGCCGCGGCTTCCATGCATTTCGCCATCGTGCTGATGTAGGTGTAAGATCGACACCCGATGTCCTGGATGTCGAATGCGAGAACGTCCACGCCGCGCAACATCGACGGGGTCGGTTTTCGCGTCGGGCCGTAAAGCGAGTAGGCAGTCAAACCGGTCACGGGATCGCGACGCGACTTCACGTAGCGGCCCGCCTTCTCCTTGCCGTCGAGTCCATGCTCTGGCGTGTAGAGCGCGACGAGATTGCAATGTTCACGCAACAGAACGCGCGTCCGATTGCCATGCGAATCGATACTCGTCTGGTTGGTGATTAACCCAACGCGCTTCCCATGCAGTATTGCGTAATTGCTTTGTTCGAGAACATCGATGCCGAGTTCGACAGCAGCGTCGATCGTCGAGGCAATCGCCAGGAACGCGATTGCGACGGCAATTTGTCTTTTGTTGCCCCTCCCGACCATCGAATTTAGCGTGAAATTATGAAGAGTGACTCGCTCGGTCAAATGATCCTTACGGGCGTGCCCGGCAAAGAACTGGATGGCGAAACTGAGAAATTATTTCGGCGAGTAGAGCCTGGCGGTTTCATTCTGTTCGCCCGCAACATCGAGAGTCCGGCGCAACTGCGCAAACTGATCGACGATCTGCGCGGCTTAAGCAAGATCGAACCAATCATCACGATCGACCAGGAAGGCGGTCGCGTCTCGCGATTGCGTTTGATCGGCAACGAACCGCCCAATGCCCAGGAATTGCGCGACAAGAACGATGTCGATCTTGTGCGTCGGCACGGCGATATCACCGGATGCTTGCTGCGACTCTTTGGATTCAACCTCGATCTTTGCCCGGTGCTTGACATTTCATTCGATGACGACGCAGACAATTCGCTGCGTGGTCGTTGTTATGGAAAGACGGTTGAGCAAGTCATCCGCAACGCCAGCGCATTCAATGACGCAATGCGCAAGCAGGGGGTCGCGAGCTGCGGGAAACATTTTCCCGGTTATTCCGCCGCGACTGTCGATGCTCATCATGATCTTCCGAAGATCAATCGCACTCGTGCGGAGTTGGATAAGGAGGAACTCGCCGTCTTCCGGCAATTTACAGGTAGGGACGACTCGGAGCCTGCACTGAGCAGGGCCGAAGTGAGTCGTCCGACGAATTGCGTCGATAGCATGATGACTTGCCACGGCTGGTACCCAGTCTTTGAGCCAAAAAAAACTCCCGCCACGTTATCGCATCGGATCGTGACCGGATTACTCCGCGAAGAACTTAGCTTCGATGGTTTGATTATGACCGATGACCTGGATATGGGCGCGATCCTGAATGAGTACGGTCTCGAAGAAACAATTCGGCTCGCAATCGGAGCGGGAAATGATCTGGCCATGATCTGCCATCGCATTCCCGAGATCGAACGGGTTCATAGGATCCTTGGCAAATTGCCACGCGACCAGATTGAGCGCTCGCTCGCAGGTGTCGCGCGGTTCAAGAAAAAACTCCCGCCGCCCCCCGAATTTTCCGAAGCGGCCTTCCGCAAGATTGACAATGAGATCTGGGATCTGCGTGTTGCCACGCTTGGCGCAGAACGCGCCGCGCAACGCAGTCCCGAAGACGGCAAACGCTCGCCCGTCGAGATGTATTGAAATGTGAAATGGACTAGGGCACACCCATCGATTCGCTTTTCAAAACGATCTGAAATTTCTTCGAGGTAGTCTCAGCCAACCTATCGAAAAGTTCTTTCAACTGCTGGACTGCGATCGGCTTTGATAAGACCGCTATCGCGCCGGAATAAGCCGGGGACAAATCCATTTCGGAAGCGATCCCGGAAAGGAAAACGACGCGAGCGGCCGGATCGTGACTGAGGATGTTGCGGCTGGCGGTGAGACCGTTCAGCTTCTCCATATCGAAATCCATGAGCACGACGTCAGGTTTGTTCTTTTGATACGATCGGATCGCCTCCAGGCCTGAGGATACGACGTCCACGGACTCGTGCTGGCAAACGCCGACAAGCTGGGCTAATAACCTGGCAAAGACTTTGTCGTCATCAACGATTAACACGCGCATATACCACCGGATATTCTGCCACCAAGTGTAGCCAATTCCATGCCTGAATGGCGCATTTTTCCTCAAACCGGGGTTCGGGCGGGGCTAATTCACGCCCGGTGAATTTGGACGCTGTTAAACATTTGATCTCCTCGGCCGCGCTACGAGGAGGAGGTCACGGCCGACAAGATAAAGGAGAACCGAGAGAAGGATGAAGGGGATTGTCGTAAGGAGATCTGAATGTGCGCCGTTGAAGAATGGATTGTTGGCGGTGGACCAATCTTCGATTCGCTTGCTTACAGCGACAAGGCTTGGCACGCCGGCCATGAACGCAATCACGATTCCGGCGAGTGCGCCGCCGGCGATATACCCCGAAGCGAGCAATACTCCCGGGCTTTTATCACCTTCGGCGGTCAATTCGACTTCGGACAAATTTTTGTGGCGGAATTTTACTCGCAAGTACCGATCGACGAGCAAGCGCATCATTCCACCGATAAAAATCGGGCTGGAGGAGGAGAGCGGGAGATAAACACCCACGGCGAAAGCGAGCGACGGAATCCCGCTCATCTCCAGCACGATTGAGATCATCACGCCGAGTAAAACAAGCGCCCACGGCAGTTTCCGACTGAGAATTCCCTTGATGATGTAGGACATCAAGGTTGCTTTCGGCGCGTCGAATTTCGCCACAGCCGATCCGTCGGGCCGCGTCTTGTGGGTACCGTTGATCCCCGGATCGACAAGGTACGCCGGAACCCCTTGATCGTTTACCAGATAGCGCTGAGCGGGACCGCCCGAGGGGTCGAGTCGTTGCCAGACGCGATACGTGTTTTGATCCGACGACGCTTGCGGACCTTGCAATTTTTCCGCCCGACCCAGCTCTTCGGCTGGCGCGCGCAAATTGGACTGGGCGGTAGTCGCAGGCACATACACAGTGGAAGCATCGTTCAATTTCAGCAGAATTGGACCGAGCACGAGGGAAGAAGCGAGCGCGCCCGCGAGGATGGCGATCTGCTGAAATTTCGGTGTCGATCCAACCAGAAATCCCGTCTTCAAGTCCTGCGAGGTAGTGCCGCCGTTCGCGGCGGCAATGCAAACAATGCCACCGATCGAGAGCGCAGTTACGAAATAGCTCGGCCCGGTCCAGCCGACGATCAGGAAGATCAGACAGGTGAGGAGCAACGTCGCCACGGTCATTCCCGAAATCGGATTGGATGACGATCCGATCTCGCCAGTTAATCGTGACGAAACCGTCACGAACAAAAATCCAAATGCGACGATCAAGAACGCGCCAAGCAGGTTCCACCGCAGATTCAATTGCGGGACCGCCATGATGATTGCGATGAGCGCGAGACATCCAATGATGACAATGCGCATAGAGAGGTCCTGATCCGTGCGCGGCGCGTGTCCGCGTGGACCGTGCCCGCCGCGCAAGTCCGTCAGTCCGCCTTTTAATCCGTGCCAGATGGTCGGCAGCGACCGAAATAGGCTGATGATGCCGCCGGCCGCGACGGCGCCCGCGCCGATGTAAAGAATATAGGCGCTGCGTATATCGTTCGGACTCATTTCGCTGATTGGAATTGTTCCGGGCGCAATAGCGGTGGTGGTGTGCTCGCCAAAAAATTTGATCGCTGGAATTAAAACGAGATATGCCAGCACGCCGCCCCCGCACATGATGGAGGCAATGCGTGGGCCGATGATGTAACCTACGCCCAGCAAGGCGGGCGAAATTTCCGCCGCGATCGAGCCGGCTTTAAAAGGTGCGGCAAAAATTTTCTGCGGCGTGTCCTTCCACATTTTGAACGCGCCCATCGCAGCTTGATAAAGAAAGCCAATTCCGAAACCCGAGAAAATTACTTTACCGCCACCAGCGGCTTGCTCGTTCACGATAGCGGCATTTGTAGTTGTCGATGTTTGATCCATCGCTTCGATTGATTCTTTTGAGGCGGCGGCTTTCAGAACTTCGGCGCAAGCTGTGCCCTCGGGGTATTTGAGCAATCCGTGTTGATCGACAATGAGCGCGCGGCGCAACGGGATCATCATCAAAATACCAAGCAATCCGCCGAGGATGGCCACCAGCATGACGCGCGTGATCTCGAGATCGAACCCGAGAATCATAATCGCGGGCATGGTCACGCCCAGGCCGAAAGCGATCGATTCGCCGGCCGAGCCGGCCGTTTGCACGATGTTGTTTTGCAAAATCGTCGCGTCGCGCAGGCCCAATTTCGAAAGCAGGCGAAAGATCGTGATTGAGATCACGGCGACCGGAATCGAAGCGCTCACGGTCAGTCCAACCTTGAGCACGAGATAAAGTGAGGAAGCGCCAAAAACCATTCCAAGCAGAGTGCCTATGATGAGCGGAAGCGGCGTAAGCTCGGGCATGTGGACAGACGCCGGCACGTACGGCTTAAAAGCGGCCGCGAGCGGATTCGTGGGCCGGGCGCTGACGATATCGAGGTATTCGCCTGGCGGGTTTGCGGTATCGACGGTCGCCATTGGTAAAGAGCTTTCAAAAACACCGGCAAAGTGCAAGCAGCTTCTGCTTATTATCTTAGCGCAATTGACGGAAATCGGCCGAACCAATAACTTCGAGGCCCGTGCATGCGGAACTGGAACAACTGCTCGTTCTTCAAGATCGACAACAAAAGATCAAGCAGATCGAAACGGAGATAAAAACTTTGCCGCTGCAAAAGAACAATCTCGAAGCGCAGCTGGCGGCAAGTGCGGCGAGCGTGGAAGCGCTCAAGCAAAAAGCGCGACAGGTCGAGATCAATCGCAAGAAGCTGGAGCTCGACGTCGGGACGCGCGCCGAAAGCATCACGCGGCTCAAGACCCAACAATATCAAACGCGCAAGAACGATGAGTTCCAGGCGATGGGTCACGAAATTGAGCGTTACGAAAACGAAATCCGCAAGATCGAGGACGAAGAACTCGAACTGATGGAACAGGCCGACAAACTGAAGGCCGAGCTCGGGGCGGATGAAAAGAAGGCGACGACGACAAAAGAATCGATCTCGCGGCAAATGACAGATTTAGAATCAAAATCGAAAACGCTGGGCTCGCGGCTGGAAGATTTAACGAAAGAACGCGCCGAGCTCGCCGCCAAGATTGACGAGGATTTGTTGAGCCGTTTCGAGCGCCTTTTCGCGAGCAAGGGGGACGCGGTCGTGGTCGCGCTCGAACATGAAGTCTGCACCGGTTGCCATATGAAAGTGACCACGGCCACGGCGGCGCGGGTAAGAGCCGGGAAGGAGATCGTGAGTTGCGAGCAGTGCGGCCGGATCCTGTACGACGCAGCGTGAGCCAGTTGATGTAGCCACCGGCCTGTGGCCGGTTGTTTTCAGCGAGCGTTTGGAGACGGCCGATAGGGCCGTGGCTACAC
>CATPAW010000154.1 GCA_955652255.1 uncultured Chthoniobacterales bacterium
ATCCTTGAGATCGCGCCCCACCATCCTTTCCATCAAGTTCGACGTTGGACGGTCAAGCGTTCCCGCGACTTGAAAATCAACCGCGGAATATCCCGCTTCACTGATCGGTCGGAAATTCTCACGGATGGGTTTGAAAAGCTGTGCGCGAATCTTTTCATTGATGGCAAGTTGCGAGTCGAGCTGCACCTTTCCGCTAAACGTCACCGTGCCGGCGGCAGAGAGTCGAATGTTTGGTGAACGCAACGTGAGTTCATCGATGGTTACCAACCCTAGACTGATGTGATACTTTGCCTGTGCCTGCTCGAGATGCAGTTGAGTGAGCTCCTCAATTTGCAAAACCTGGCCCAGGGCGACCAGCAGACTGTATTGCTGCAGTTGCCCATCGCGCAGGAAAATCTGGCCAGCGCCCGTGAGTGCATTGGCATCGTCGGTTTTTCCCGCGGCTTCGAAGCTTCCTTCGAGTTTACCCTGCACCATGCCTTTGGGGCCGCCGGCTTCGGCAACAATCTGATCGGCTTGGATGTTTTGAAACGTCACACTTACCGTAAACGGAGAGTTTTCCGATTGTGGCTCCATCGTGAAATGGCCGCTGATGTCGCCGCTGCCCACATGCGCCGAGATCTTCGCAAGGTCCAATTCTTTTGGATCATAACGAAGAGGCGATTGCAATCTCTCGAGGAAAAACCGATCGCGCAGCGATATTTTCGCGACTTTTGCGTTGCCGCGAAGAGCCTGGGCGTTGCCCAAGCTTGAATGAAAATCGACCCCTTCGAAAACCGCAATTACGCTCCCAGATCGGTCAAGGAATCTGAAACTGCCTTGTGTGACGTTGACGCGTCGAACCTCCGGAACAAAACCGATGTTCGTTTTGGCAGCTTTGAAGTTTGTGTTCGTAATGTTCGGTGTCGGTGCGGCCGGGTTTGCCGCTATAGTTTCGGGAGGCGATTCGGAAACCACCGCAACTTCGGCCGGCGGCGAAGCTGAATGTTTTTCGTCTCGCGAACCGGGCAATCTCCATTTCCCGTCTGCGTTTTGTGGCCAGACCACGTCTGGAGAAAGCAGCGACACCTCTTTGATCACCAGCTGCTTCGAGAAGAGGGAAAGCAAACGGAGATGAAGATGAAAACTTTTTGCCTCCAAAAAGTTGCTCGAACTTGCGGTCGAGATTTGCGGAACCGTGATGCCGGTCAATGTCAATCCGCCCCACGGCGTGACACTAATGCGCCGGATATGGAGCGCGGTGCCAATCCGTTGGCTGACTTCCTGCTGAATCCTTGCTTGAGTCCCTTGCGATTGCACATACAAGTTCAGGCCAATCAAGGAAATCGTAACGAACGCAAAAAGTGCCCCAATAATGGATAACGCAATTCGGCGGAAGTTTCCCACGCCGAGACGTTACGCAGACCAAGTTTGAAGAAAAGATCAAAGCCCAAGTTTAGGTTCTCGGTTCGTGAATAACACCGTCGTCATTCTCAATCCTGCCGCCCGTAGCGAGAAAGCGAGCCGTTGGCGCGCGCGTGTGGAATCGCTGGCGCGCGATTCCATAGTATGCGCCACGGCGCAACCCGGCGAAGCGGAAGCATTTGCGCGTCACGCCGTGAGCGAAGGTTTCGAAAAGATCGTGGCGGCGGGCGGCGACGGCACAATCAATGAAGTGGTAAATGGCCTGGCCGGCAGCGCCGCCATGCTCGGCCTGCTGCCGATCGGCACGGTCAATGTTTTCGCGACCGAGCTCGGCCTGCCCTTGCACAATCTCCAATCATGTTGGGACATCATTCAAAAGGGACATACACGCCTTGTCGATCTTCCGAGCGCAAATGGAAAACATTTTGTCCAGCTCGCCGGCGTCGGACTCGATGCCCAGGTCGTTAAAGAGACCAGCGCCGCTTTCAAACGCAATTTCGGTCCGCTGAGTTACCTCATCTCCGCCGCGCAAATCGCCACCCGCCGGCCGCCCCGACTGTTCATCGAATCGGAGAACACAGCGATTGAAGAAGGATCTTTTGTTCTTGTCGGAAACGGTCGCCACTATGGCGGACCATTTCCTTTTTTTAAACATGCCGTCATCGATGATGGTTTACTGGATGTGGTGGCGTTCAAGCGACTTGGCTATCTGGAGATCATAAAATATCTGCAGGATGTTTTTTTTAGCTCGGAAATTCGTCTGCCGGAGGTGGAATATTTTCAAACGCGGCGATTGCGGATAACGAGCGATCAGGACGTGCCGGTCGAACTAGACGGCGAACTAGTCGGCAATTGCCCGGTTAAGTTTCAAGTACGCGAGAAAAAGCTGCGCGTTCTCGCGCCTGCGCCATTGCAATAGCCGGTCCGCGCGAAGGGCTTTGCTGCTCTCATCCCCCCTCGGCACGGAATTGAGAATCGACAATCTGATTGCGTTGCGATACTCTCGCAAAATGCGTCTGTCTGGCCGGAAATCTTCGTCCTACACGCGGCGTTGGACGCAGCGCCAGTGCTTCGTCTTGTTGATCTTGATCAGCGCGAACGTGGCGGTGTTTGTCGCGCAACTCTGTGCCGAACTTTATCAACCGGGTTTCGTGCGCGATTATCTTGGCTTGAGCGATCGCGGCGTCCGTGACGCTTATGCCTGGCAGTTTGTCACCGCGATGTTTTTACACGACGGCCCGTGGCATTTGCTCGGAAACATGCTCGTCCTGTATTTTCTCGGACGCGATCTTGAATCGATTCTCGGACAGCGACATTTTCTTTACCTTTATCTCGCCGGCGCGGTCGGAGGCGAACTTGGCCATCTTTTTCTTATGCCGTCCGATTCGGTTTTGCTGGCGGCCTCTGGCGGCGTTGCGGCCGTCCTCGTCGCGTATGCGACGATCCTACCGGAGCTGGAGTTGACGACGCGAATTTTCTTGGTCGTTCCGCTGCGTTTAAAGGCGAAGCATCTTGCCTATGGCGCGACCGCGCTCGCAATCATGTTGCTTTTTATCGACCGCACCCGCACCGTCAGCCACAGTGCATATCTTGGGGGTTGCGCGGCGGGCTGGCTCTATGCGCATCTGCTGGGCTTTGGGCGAACGTCGTTTCTCCAGCGTCACTTGCAGCAACGGCGGGAGGCGGCCGCACGGTATGAGCGATTGAGCATCGACGAGCTGATGAACGAAGAAATCGATCCCTTACTCGAAAAGATTTCGATCTACGGTCTCGTCAATTTGACGAGAAAAGAACGACGCAACCTCTGTAAAGCTCGCGAGACAATTCTGCAGAAAACGCACGCGGCATAACGGCGATTGGTCTGGTTGCAGTTGGATCTGACAACTGGTCTTGCGGGTAGATTCGCGGCATGTTCCGCGTAATGGATCGTAGTGATCGCTGGATTCAGGAAAAAGCGGCCGCTTCCTTAGACTCGGCGCAAGTAGAAACCGCCCTCTGCCGGCTTAGCGAAACCTGGCCGCTAACCGCGCCGCCGATTGTCGATCTAATCGAACAATTTTCGCTGGGCGAAGCCGCCCTGCTTCATCTTCTTGCCCTCTCGAGCATTTGCGCGACGAGATTGATGCGGCAGCCCGAGATCCTCATCTGGCTCGGACAGCCCGAAGTCTGTCTGGCGGCGCGCGATTACGCGCAAATGGCCGGCGATTTGCGCACGCTCGCGGGCGATTCAATCGCCTCTGAAAATTTCCGAGCTTTGCGTCTGTGGAAAAGTCGCGAGATGGTGCGGATCGCTCTTCGCGAACTCGCAAATGTCGCACCGCTCGAGGAAACAACGGGCGAGCTTTCGCAGATCGCCGAGATTTGCATCCGCCGCGTCTTCGAACATTGCAACGCGGAATTCCGACAGCGTCACGGTTCTCCCAACACCGAATTTACTATTCTCGCTCTCGGCAAACTCGGCGGGGCCGAGCTCAACCACAGTTCCGATGTCGATCTTATTTTTCTTTACGGCGAGGAGGGTCAGCTCTCGCCGCGCTTTTCGTATCACGAGTTCTTCAATCGCCTGGCCGAAAAATTTCTCGAGGCTTTTTCGACCCCTGACCCGCAAGGTTCACTTTTTCGTGTCGATGTTCGGCTGCGCCCCGAAGGTTCCGCCGGCCCGTTGGCGCGATCGCTTGAAAGCATGGAGCACTATTATGGCGGTTTCGGGGAAACCTGGGAGCGCCTGGCGCTGATCAAGGCTCGCGGGGTCGGCGGCAGTCGTGAGCTCGCTTACGAATTCTTGCGGCAACATCAACCTTTCATTTACCCGAAAAGTCCCACACCCGATCTGCTCGAAGAGATTGCCAACATCAAACGACGGATCGAACGCGATGTTGTCGGACAGGAGAATCTGGGACGCGACGTCAAACTCGGTCGCGGCGGGATTCGCGAAATCGAGTTCGTTGTGCAGACGCTGCAATTTATTCACGGGGCGCGGCATACGTTCCTGCAGGAGCCGAGCACATTGAAGGCGCTCCGGGGTCTTGCCCAACTCGAACTGATTCCGACCAATGAAATTGTCGGTCTTGACCGCGCGTATCGCTTCCTCCGCCGCACCGAGCACCGTTTGCAGATCGAAGCCGAGCAACAAACCCACACCATTCCCGCGACGCCGGAACACTTGCGACGACTCGCGCTGAGTCTCGGATTTGGCTCGAGAGAGGAATTCACATCTGCGCTCGAGCGGGAAATGCTCACCGTGCGCGCGGTTTTTCGCCGTCTCATCGCCGAAGCATTGCCGGACAAGAAAGGTGAGCCGGTCGATTCCGGGATCTTTGCCAACCAATCAGACGCCGGGAAGGCTCTGACCGGACTGGGCCAAGGGCCGAGCGGCGCGCACGTTTCTCCCCGGACCCGGCAGGCTTTCCGCAAGCTGCGGCCTCTCCTGCTCGCTCAACTCGCAAAGACGGCCGACCCGGACGCGACCCTCAATCAATTTGCTCGATTCGTCGAAGCTTACGGACTGCGCAGTATGCTTTTCGAATTGCTGGTGACAAATCCGAAACTGCTTGAACTGCTCGTCAAAACTTTTGATGCAAGCCGATTCGCGAGCGATTTGCTCGTGCGCCACGCACAACTCCTGGAGGACATCACCCGCGACGAAAAACTCGACTGTTCCATCGAGATGGCCGGTCACCTCGAACAACTCAGGTCGTTGCTCGGAAAAAAAGGGACGACCCTCGACAGACTACGCGCTTATCGTCAGGCCCAACTGTTCCGAATTCTTTTACGCGACGTTCTAGGCTTGGCCGATTTCGCGACAATGTGCCGGGAGCAATCGACGCTGGCAGAAGCCTGTTTGGTTTGCGTGAATGAAATTCTTGGCGGCGACGAGCTGACTATTATCGCGATGGGAAAATTTGGCGGACGCGAAATCACTCACGGGGCCGACCTCGATGTTCTCTTTGTCGGACATGAAAGTCGCGACGCACAAAAACTTTTGTCAGTGATGGCGCAACCGAGCGCGGAAGGAAATCTTTCGCGCGTTGACGCCCGGCTGCGACCGGAAGGAGAAAAGGGGCCGCTCGTTTGTTCGCTTGAGACTTACCAGCGCTATTATGCCGAGCGAGCGCAGCCGTGGGAGCTGCAGGCGTTGACCCGCGCTCGTCCTGTCACCGGCCCGCTGGCGAAGGAGTTTATGGCGATCGCCAAAAACGCCTGGCACATGGCCGGCCAACAGGTCGATCTTTACGCGAAGATCGACAACATGCTCGAGCGAATCCGGCGCGAGCGGAGCAGTGGAGACGAGTTTCTCGATTTCAAAACAGGCAGCGGTGGGATTATTGAAGCCGAATTTCTGGTTCAGGCGTTACAGATGCGAAACGCGATTTGGGAGCCGAACTGGACAGGCGCGGTCGATCATTTGCGCGAGGTCGGTCACTTCACCGAGTCAGAGGCTCGCGCCTTGAAAGGCGCTTATGAATTTCTCCGCGGCTGTGAATCTGTTTTGCGACGTTACGAGAACAAAAGTGTTTCCGCCTTGCCGACCGATCTGAAGGAGCAGCGAAAACTCGCAAAACGGCTTGGTCACAGCGACGCGAATGCCTTCACGAAAGAATATGCCGATGTACGGGAAACGATGCACGCGCTTTATCAGCGGCACATCACGAAAACGTTGGCTAGCTCCTAGCGAGAAAATTTGCGATTGCATGGAGAATGAGAAAAGTCGCGATCAGTCCGGCGAAAACGATTACGAAAACCAAACCAAGAACAGCGCCGATAAAAATCCAATCGCCTTTGCGCGATCGATTCGGACGCTCGATGTGCCGCTGGAGCAGATCGTAATTGCGTTTGTTCGCTCTGAACCAGAAGGCGAAAACGGAGCCGAGCACCGGCACGACGCCGATTAATTCATTGGTCAAAATATTCAGCGCCATGCGCGCGAGCAGGATCTTGGGTAAGCCGCGCGAAACTGCGTAAATCAAAACGGAGACGGAGATAAACGCGGCGCTGACATCACCGAGCACCGGCACGAAATCGATCAACGGGTTAAGACCAAAGCGAAACTTGGTTCCGGGCACGCGCAGCAGGCCGTCCATGATAATGGCGACCCATTTGAAGAGCGGCTCGAGCGACGCTCGTCGTTGTTTTTGCTCGGGCGGGAGAACTTCCCACTCGACTTCGCATGCGTCCGGCGGCTTCAGTTTAGATCGACAATCGCAAGCGCGATTGTTTATCCCGGGATTTCCTTCAACATCTGAGTGTTCGTTGGAAACTTTTTCACGAACATCAAAAGGCGTTGGATCGCTTCCTCCGGCTTGTGACCGGCGAGGCCGCGACGGATCAAATTGATTTTCTCCAGCTCCCAGGGTTGCAGCAGCAATTCTTCGCGGCGTGTTCCAGAGAGGAAAATATCGATCGCCGGATAAATACGCTGATCGCTGATCTTACGGTCGAGCACCATCTCCATGTTCCCCGTGCCTTTGAATTCCTGAAAGATCAACTCGTCCATGCGGCTCCCGGTTTCGATCAATGCCGTCGCAACAATGGTCAGCGAGCCGGCTTCCTCCGTGTTGCGCGCGGCGGCAAAAATTTTTCTGGGAATTTCCATGGCACGAGCATCGATACCGCCGCTCATGGTCCGCCCGCCGCCGGCCATCGCATTGTTAAACGCGCGGGCCGTTCTTGTAATCGAATCGAGCAAAATGAAAACATGGGTTCCTGCTTCGACCAGCCGCTTGGCCCGCTCAATGGCGAGTTGCGCAATGCGGGTGTGGCTTTTGATGTCGCTGTCATTCGAACTCGCCATCAATTCCGCCTTTGGATGCGAGCGCCGAAAGTCGGTAACTTCTTCCGGGCGTTCATCGACAAGCAAAATAATGACATGCATCTCCTTGTGATTTTTCGTGACTGCCTCAGCGATATGATGGAGCAGCGTCGTTTTACCGGTGCGCGGCGGAGCGACGATCAAACCGCGCTGGCCCATGCCAAGCGGCGTCATTAAATCCATGATTCGGGTCGTATATCGATCCGGCACGGTCTCGAGCTTGATCCGTTTATTGG
>CATPAW010000155.1 GCA_955652255.1 uncultured Chthoniobacterales bacterium
GCTTTGACTGGCGCATTTATCTACGCCGAGATTTCAAGTCGCCTTCCGCAGGTGGGCGGACAATATGCATACCTTCGCGAGGCGTTTCATCCATTAGTGGCATTTCTTTATGGCTGGGTATTGCTCCTGGTGGTGCAAACCGGAGGCACGGCCGCGGTGACGGTCACGTTTGCCAGGTATTTCATCGAATTGACCGGCGTGAAAATGCCGGTGTCATTGATCGCAGGGGTTACCTTGACGATGCTGACGATCGTTAACTGTCTGGGAGTCAAAAGCGGCAGCAATCTGCAAAGCACGTTGATGATAATGAAGATCGGCGCGATCGGTCTGTTGGTAACGGTGGGAGCGTTGTTGGTGCGGGCGCCTGATTTTTCTTTCACGCCAATCGTCGACCAACCGGTCTCTGCCGGGCTGCTCTCCTCTTTCGGTGCGGCCATGGTGCCTGTTTTGTTTGCTTACGGTGGATGGCAAACCGGCTGCTTTGTCGCGGGAGAGTTGAAAGAACCGCGCCGCAACCTGCCCCGGGCATTGTTGCTGGGAACGGCGGGTGTCGCCGTCCTTTACACTTTAGTGAACTTTGTTTGTGTGCGAGCACTGGGCGTTAGCGGGTTGGCATTCACGGACACGCCAGCGTCGAAGTTGATGGAAATTGCCCTGGGCAGACTAGGCGCGATCATCATTGCTCTTGGTATCGTGATTTCTACCCTGGGTTTTCTGAGCCAGAGCGTTTTGACGGCGCCGCGTGTGTACTTCGCCATGGCCGAAGATGGAGTCTTCTTCCGGCAGCTCGCCTGGGTACATCCCCGGACGCGCGTGCCCGTGTTTGCGATTGTTTTGCAGAGCGCATGGACAATGTTGATTCTGTTTTCGGGAAGCTATGGGCAGATCCTTAATTACGTGACAGCGACGGATTGGATTTTTTTTGGGCTCAAAGCAAGCTGCCTCTTCGTTTTGCGCCGCCGCGAACAGAGCGTAGCGCAGTTTCGCATGCCTCTGCACCCGATCACGACGGCGCTTTTCTGTTTGATCTGCTGGAGCGTGGTGGCCAACACCATTTATCGCTATCCGAGCAATACACTCATCGGGATGGCCATCCTGGTCTCCGGCGTACCAGTATATTACATTTGGAGGAGGACGTCCCGCGCGTGAATCGTCGTCGCAGCGCCGCCGGTTCGCCATACATGGAGTGGGCCAAGCTTTGCTCCACCGCTCGTTATAATTTAGCGACTAGCGGGATGGCCGCCTTTCCCCTGGCGGAGCTCGGCGTCGAAATCGGCCAACTGGAAATCAATGGTCCCAGCGGCTGCGGTTACGGCTACGAGCCTTTATCAGGAAAAATCGCGGCCCGTTATAACGTGCCGCAAGAGTCGATCGTCAGCTCTATCGGGGCTTCGATGGGTAACTATCTCGCGCTGGCTGCAACCACCGAACCCGGCGATGAAATCCTAGTCGAGCGTCCCAACTACGAGCCACTCTTGAGCACAGCACGATATCTCGGTTTGACGATCAAGTATTTTCAAAGGGGGAGCAATTTCGCGGTTGATTCGGCCGACTTGGAGCGGCAAATCACGCCGCGAACTCGCGTCATCGTGATTACGAATCTACATAATCCAAGCGGAGCATTTTGTTCCGAGATCACTTTGCGGGAAGTTGCCGCTCTGGGGCGCAACAATGGGACTTATGTACTGGTGGATGAGGTTTATCGCGAGATGTTGTTTGAGACCCGGCCCCGGAGCGCGTTCCATATTGATCCGGAACGTTTCCTCATTACCAACAGCCTGACCAAAGCTTACGGCTTGAGCGGGCTGCGCTGCGGATGGGTGCTTGCCCCGGCCGACGTCACCCGACGCATATGGCGCATCAATGATCTTCATGGTGCGACCTTTGTCCATCCTGGAGAATTGCTCAGTGTAATCGCCTTTGAACAACTCGGCCAA
Organism: uncultured Chthoniobacterales bacterium; assembly: GCA_955652255.1. Taxonomy (GTDB): domain Bacteria; phylum Verrucomicrobiota; class Verrucomicrobiia; order Chthoniobacterales; family UBA10450; genus UBA10450. Next base: position 1,938 of record CATPAW010000155.1, read on the forward strand.
ATCTCCGCGCACATGAAGGCGTTACTGGAGACAAACCGTGAACTTCTGCGGCAATTTCTTAGGGCACGCGACGATCTGGATTGTTACTGGCCGGAATATGGAACAATTGTGTTTCCTCGGTTGCGTCGCGGAAACGCAGAGCAATTCTGCGAGTTGCTTCGCACGCGTTTTGAGACTTCGGTGGTTCCCGGACGGTTCTTTGATTGTCCGGACCGCTTTCGCATAGGCGTGGGCGGGCCAACAGAAACGATTCGGGAATCGTTGCGCCAGTTGGGCAAGGGTCTGGACGCACTCGCAGAGGCGACCATCTCTTCTTCGTCACGGCGTAGCTCTTGACCCGTGGCACGCAGATGATAGCCTCCCGCAGCCGCCTTAAGCACTGCGCAATGAACCCATGAAATTTTATCGTATCGCGATTGCTTTAATAGCTGTGCTCTTAGCGCTTCCCTCTCGGCCTGTTGTTTCGCAGCAGGCGGTCGAGAAAGAATCCGCCCCGAGCAGTGAGGAAACCCCGACGGTAGAAATACCCAAGAACAGCTCCGATGAAAAGACCGGTGATGAACAGCCCGCGAAAAAAGAGCAATCCTCAGAGCGCGAATCGTCCAGTAAAGTTCTTCAAGACATGATGACGGCTGAAGAATTCAAGGCGGCCGGCTTGGAAAAACTTTCCTCTGAAGAATTGAAGAACCTGAATGCATGGTTACAAGGCTTTCGCGAAGTCGCCGAGACAAAAGCCGCTGAGAAGGCAACCGCGAAGGCGGCAAAAATGGCAAAACTGGAACAAACTCTCAGTCGCGTGGACGGCACCTTTACCGGCCTTACTGGTCGCACCATCATCAAACTCCAGGATGGAACGGTGTGGAAACAGGCAAACATTGACGATCGCTATCGCGCGCAACTCACTGACCATCCGGCCGTGTTCGTTTCGCGCTGCCCATTTGGCTGGAAGATGCGGATCGAGGGCACTCCGGAATTCTACGTCAATCCAGTACGCAATCGGTAAGCGATCAATCAAGCGGCTGGATCGAACCGACCGCGGGCATCAAAGTCGCCAGTCCGAATTCTTCGTGCGTCAGCTGCGCGGCACGCTCAGCCTCCGTCCCATCGATTACGACGGCGATCTTAATCTCCGACGTCGAAATAAGCTGAATGTTAATCCCGCCTTCGCCGAGGCAATCGAACAGGCGCGCGGCCACACCGGAGTGCGATCGCATACCGATGCCGACGACGCTCAGCTTGGCCACTCCGCGCGTCGCCATCAAGCGTGTCGCCCCGATCTCATGGACAACTGGCGCGAGCAAATTTGTCGCCTGCTCAAGTTCGTCTTCATGAATCGTAAACGAAATGTCCGTCGCGCCGTCGATCGAGGCATTTTGCACAATCATGTCCACAACAATGTTGGCCGCTGAGATTGCCGAAAAAATTCGACCAGCGATTCCCGGTTGATCGCGCAGGCCTGTGATTGTCACTTTGGCCTGGTTGCGGTCGATGCTGACTCCACGAATGACAATGTCCTCCATGTTCGTTGCTTCCTCCTTCGCGATTGTTCCGGTGTCGGCCTTGAAACTCGACCGCACTTCAAATTGCACGCCGAATTTTTTTGCAAATTCCACCGCGCGCGATTGCATTATTTTCGATCCGGCGCCGGCCATCTCTAGCAATTCGTCGTAAGCGATCTCATCCAGTTTCTTTGCCTCCGCGACGACGCGCGGATCGCACGTGAAGACTCCGTCCACATCGGTAAAAATCTGGCACGCGTCGGCGTTGAGTGCGCCGGCCAGAGCGATCGCAGTCAGGTCGGAACCGCCGCGTCCCAGCGTCGTCGTTTCGCCCTCGGCGTTTTGGCCCTGAAACCCGGCTACGATGACAATATAATCGTCCGCCAGCAGCTCATGAATTTGCCGCGGGCTGATGTTTGCGATTCGCGCCTTTGCATGCGTCCGGTCCGTTAAGATTCCAGCTTCAGCGCCAGTCAATGAAATCGCCTTGCCCCCGCGCGCATTGACCGCCATTGCCGTTAAAGCGGTCGCGGCGTGCTCGCCGGTCGCGAGCAGGATATCGAGCTCACGTTCTGTCGGATGAGGCGACACTTCATGCGCAAGCTTAATTAGATTATCAGTCACTCCGGCCATGGCTGAAATTATCGCCACCACCTGGCAGCCATCCCGCTGCGTCTCAATAAGGCGCTCCGCTACATTTTGAATGCGTTCCGTGTCGCCCACCGAAGTGCCGCCGTATTTTTGAACAATCAAGCGCATGGCAAAAACGCGCGGGAGGTGGATAGGAGTGGATGCAAAGCCGAATCGTTTTCGCTCAACTCACGCCGCTGTCAACTGAAGTCGCAAATCACAACCCGAGCGCGCGAAGAACATCCTCTTCGTTGGCCGCGACCGACGTTATCTTTCCCATGCGTGCTGTAAGTGCATCGGGATCCTTCAAGCCATGTCCAGTGACCGTGCAAACAATTCGGCTTTCCTCGGGAATTTTTTGAAATGAATACGCCGCGTCTTTCGCGTTGCAGCACTTGAACAAGCCGGCGATCGCCGCTGCGCTGGCCGGTTCGACAAAAATTCCTTCATGTTGCGCCAGCCAGATTTGTGCTTCGATAATCTGCTCGTCGGTCACAAGATCGACAACCCCTTTCGACTGATCGATCGCCGCTCGCGCCTGTCTCCAGCTCGCCGGATTCCCGATTCGGATCGCCGAGGCGATCGTCTCCGGTCGCTCGATAATCTTGTCATGGAAAATCGGTGCCGCTCCGGCCGCCTGAAAACCAAACATCGCCGGCAATCTCTTCGATCTTCCATTGCCTTGGTACTCGCGGTATCCGGCCCAATACGCGGTCAGGTTCCCTGCGTTGCCGAGCGGTAGCAAATGAAAATCGGGCGCGTCGCCGAGAAGATCGGCAATCTCAAATGCCGCCGTTTTTTGTCCGGCAATGCGATCGGGATTGATTGAATTCACAATCACAAGACTTTCGCGCTGCCCAAGCTTGCGCACGATCCGCAGCGCATCATCAAAGTTGCCATCGATCGCGATGATCTTCGCGCCGTGTACGAAAGCTTGCAGTAATTTGCCGCTGGCGATTTTTCCGGCCGGCAAAATTACCGTGCATTCTATTCCAGCTCGGGCCGCATAAGCCGCGGCCGAAGCCGAAGTGTTGCCGGTCGAAGCGCAGATCAACGTCCGCGCGCCACGTTCAATCGCTTTTGAAACCGCCACCGTCATGCCGCGATCCTTGAACGAGCCGGTTGGATTGACGCCTTCGTTTTTAACAAACACTTCGCAGCCGCGCCCGATTCGCGCACTCAGCTTTGCCGAATAAACCAGCGGCGTATTTCCTTCACCTAACGAAACGATTGGCGTCGAATTGGACACCGGGAGAAATTCACGATATCGATCGATCACTCCCCCGCCCTGTTTCAACCTGGATCCGGCCGCGTTCATCGACATCTTCCATTCGAACCAAATCCGCGCGATTGTCGATTCGCAAGTGCAGTTGTAAGATCGACATCGCATGCCAGCGCTGAGCAAAGAAGAAAAGTTGCGGCTCCTCACCACGATGTTGGAGAGTCGGCATGCGGATTTGCGCGAGCAAAATTTGAATCGCCAGGGCAAAGGCCACTTCCACGTTTCCGGCATGGGGCACGAAGCGCTCGCCGCCATTTCGATGTTGATGGAGCCGGACGATTACATTGTTCCCTACTATCGCGATCGCGGCCTTGTTCTTGGTCGCGGCATGACGACGCGCGAGCTTGCTCTGGAATATTTTGCCAAGCGCAATACCGGCAGCGGGGGCCGGCAGATGCCGTCACACTACAGCCACGCAAACTTGCACATCTGGAGCGTGCCCACGCCCACCGGCTCGGAGCTCCTTCCCGCCTGCGGCATCGCGTGGGGTATCAAACTCGACGAAAAGAAAAATCTGGTGGTCACTACCGTCGGTGACGCCGCCACCCGGCAAGGTGATTTCTTCGAAGCGGTTTGTTTCGCAAAGGAAAAGAAACTGCCCGTCCTTTTCGTCGTCGAGGACAACGCTTACGGTATCAGCAGCCCGACGCGGGAAATCAATCCGCTCGCGCTGGAGGTTCTTGAGCCAAGTGAATGGCAGCAAATCGAGGGACACGATGTCCAAAAAGTTCATGACGTCGCCTTCGAAGCGATTAAGAAAATCCAGGCTGGGAAAGGTCCGGCTTTTCTGTGGGTCATCATGGAGAGGTTGTCCAGCCACACCAGCTCCGATGATCAAAAACTTTATCGAAGCGCGGAGGAACTTGAGACGCTCGAAAAATGCGACCCGCTCAAGTGCTGGCAAAATCAATTGATCGGCGAAGGAGTTCTGAGCGCCGAAGAATTCGCCAAGATCGACAATCAGATCAAAGAACGCGTTCGGCAAGAATATAGCGAAGCAGAAAAAGCAGCGGACCCTTCGCCCAACGAGCTTCTCGCTAACGTCACAAAATCGTCGCCCAAGATCGACAATGAGATTTTACCGCCGGGAAAATATCGGATCGGCGACACGGTGAACAAAACTTTGCGCGCCGGACTTAAGGAAGATCCGGGCCGGATTATTTTCGGCGAGGACATCGAGGATCCGAAGGGCGGCGTCTTTCGCTTAACGCAAAAGCTTTCCACCGAATTTCCGAAACAGGTTTTCAATTCGCCGCTCGCCGAATCGACCATTCTCGGCGTCGCCTGCGGTCTCGCGTCCTACGGCAAGCGCCCGGTCTTCGAACTTCAGTTCATCGATTTTATTTACCCCGGCTTTAATCAGCTGGTTACAAACCTCTCGACGTTGCGCTGGCGCTCTTTCGGTAATTGGAAATGTCCCGCCGTCATCTACGCGCCGTATGGCGCTTATCTTCCCGGCGGAAGTTTGTGGCATAGTCAGGCGAACGAGGGCGTGCTTGCTCATTACCCTGGTTTGTCCGTCGTCATTCCGAGCACACCCGAAGATGCAGCCGGTCTGCTCTGGACCGCCATGCACCACGAAGATCCGGTCATCTTTTTGATTCCAAAACATATGCTCTGGGCGGAACGCGAATCGAAAGAGCCGGTTCGCGCCGTGCCGCTCGGTCAGGCTCGAAAACGTTGCGACGGCAGCGACGTTACGTTGGTCGCGTGGGGAAACACAGTGGAGAAATCTCTCGAAGCGATCGCCAAGATCGACAACGAAACCAGCGTCGAGTTGATCGATCTGCGCTCAATCGTGCCGTGGGACAAAACAGCGATCGAACAATCAGTGCGCAAAACCGGCCGCCTCGTTGTCGTGCAGGAGGACACGGAAAATTGCAGCGTCGGTCAGATGATCATCACCCACATTGCATCGCAGCCGGAACTTTGGAACACGATGATCAGTCCTCCGGTTCTAGTGAGCAAAGCAAACGTCATGATCGGCTACAATCCGATTTACGAGTACGCCGCGCTGCCCGACGTCGAGCGCATCGTCGCCGCAATCAACAAATCAGTTTCAACAAAACACGAGCGCGCGGTTGCTGTAGAGGCGGCTGTCCCCAGCCGCAAAGAAATTGAGCCTGAGGACACGCCCCTCTACGCTCCTAAGATCGACATGAGCAAAGGCTGCGCCCAAAGCATCACCGTCCCAGTTATGGGCGAAGGAATCCGCAACGCGAAAATCGTGTCGCTTCTCAAAAAACCGGGCGACGCCATTGCCCTCGACGATCCGCTTTGCGAAGTCGAAACCGACAAAGCCGTTTATCCCATCGAATCGTCATTCGCCGGAGTCATGGGCGAATGGAAAACAAAAGTCGGCGACACCGTCGATATCGGCCAGGAACTTGGCACCATTCTCACCGGCGAAGCTTCACTTGCAGATCAATTCCAAACCGCGGCGAAAGCCTCGCCCGACGGAGTTGTAGCTGCCGCTGTCCCAGCGGCAGACTCCGAGCGTAAAACTGAGCCCGCGCGTACACGATCGACATCTACGGAACCGACAACACGCGAACCTGCGCTCTCGCCCACCATCACGCGCAAACTCAGCCGCGTCATTCCCGCGAACTTGCAGATCGACGCCCGCTGGGATTCCGTCCGCAAAGCGCGCGACGTCGCGAAAAAGAAAAATGGCAGGAACGCCCCCTCGCCTTCCCTCATGATCGCGTGGGCAGTCGTGCGCGCGATGGAAAAACATCCACCCTTTCGCCGTTTGATTCTCGAAGACGATCGCATCATCGAGAACGACAATTTCGATCTCGGCATCGCCGTCGCGCTTGAAGGCGATCGTCTTGCGACGGCAGTGATTGTCGATGCAAGCAAGAAAAGCTGGCAAGAATTCGTAAAGATCTACAATGCGACGATCGAAGCGACGCGCGGCGGCCGTGTTGACGCCATGAACGCGCCCGTTGTCATTACCAGTCTCGGCGCGTTCGGTGTAAAAGCCGGCGCGCCCATCGTCGTCCCGCCATCAGTCGGAACGCTCTTTGTCGGCACCGCCCATCGCGAACTGATTTCAAACGGCAAGAAAAACGAAACCGCCGAAGTAATCACCCTCTCGCTCACCTTCGACCATCGAGTCGTCAACGGGGCCGGCGCCGCCAACTTCGTCCACGAAATCAAAGAGCAGATTGAGAAGTTCAAAATTCCCGCTGGAGGGACGCGCGCTGTCGCGTCCCATTAATTAAGACGCTGACAGCGCACCTCCCTCCATTATTTAGTCCATTTCGGCGGGCGTTTTTCGTTGAAGGCGGCGATGCCTTCGCGGGCTTCGGCAGATTCGCGGGCTTGCAGGTGATGTTTCAGCGCAAGATCGATATCTTCCTGCACCGACGTTGACCAAAGTTCGTCGATTAACTTTTTTGTTTGGGTGAGCGCGTTGGGCGCGCCTTGCAAAACGGAATCGGCAAACTTTTGTGCTTCGCTTATCAAATCGTCTTTCGGGACGACGCGATCGATGAGGCCGATTTCGAGCGCGCGTTTTGCGTCGATCAATTCGGAGCCGAGCAATAACTCGCGCATGTTCCGTTCGCCCACTTGCCGGCGCAGAAAAGTCATGACCAAACCGGCGACTAATCCGCGTCGCACTTCCGGGTATCCGATTTTTGTTCCTTCAGCGGCGACGACAAAATCGCAGGCCGACATGATGCCGGCGCCTCCAGCCACGGCCGCGCCGTGGACGACGGCGATCGTGATCAAACGCGTTTGACTGAGCGTGATCAAAGTCTTTGCCACGAGGTCGGCTGTGACCCGTGCCTTTTTCGGATCGGCCGCTTCTTTCAAGTCCAAGCCGGTGCAGAAAGCGGCTCCAGCGCCGCGCAAAATGAGAACTCGTTCGTGCGGTTCATCCGAGGCAACCTTGATTGCCGAGGTCAATTCGTTCAGCAATTCGATAGTGAGCGCGTTACGCCGCTCCGGACGATTGAGAGTCACAATCGCGATTTGTGGAGTTTGTTTTTCAATTAATACAACAGGCATAAGGTCAGAGGTCGATCTAAACTTGGATAACGCCGGTATGAAACCGCGCGTCCGGCATTGGGCGCGAGACGTATTGCAATAGGTGCATGAGCACTTCTCGTGTTTCGTGCGGTTGAATGATGGCATCGACCCAGCCGCGCGCGGCGCCGTAGCGAATGTCGGTTTGCTCTTCGTAATTCTGCTTCACTTTCTTGCGCAGATCGTCGAGTTCCTCGTGCGTCGTCTTCTTATCGCCGCGATCCCGGGCCCGCGCGAGGATGGCGAAGACGGTGTCGGACGCTTGCGCTGCTCCCATGACGGCATAACGAGCGCCCGGCCAGGCGACAATAAATCTTGGATCGTAGGCCTTCCCGCACATTGCATAGTTGCCGGCGCCAAACGATCCGCCGACAACGACCGTGATTTTCGGCACAACAGAATTACTCACAGCGCTGACCAGCTTGGCGCCGCTCCGGATGATTCCGCTCTCTTCGGCGTCGCGGCCAACCATGAAACCGGTCACGTCCTGAAAAAAAATAATTGGGATGCCGGTTTGATTGCAATCCATGACGAAGCGCGCGGCTTTGTCCGCGCTATCGGCATAAATGACGCCTCCCATCTGAGTGCCTTCTTTTTTCGTGCGAACCTGCAACCGCTGGTTGGCGACAATGCCGACGGCGCGGCCACCGATGCGCCCATAAGCAGTCACGATTGTCTTGCCATAGGCAGCCTTGTATTCGTCGATGGAGTTCGCGTCGATAATCGACGCGAGCAGATCGCGCGCGTCATAATTTTTTTGGCCATCGACACTGACCAGGCCATAAACGGTTTCCGGATCTTTTGCCGGTTTGAAACTCTTATTGTCGATCTTGA
>CATPAW010000156.1 GCA_955652255.1 uncultured Chthoniobacterales bacterium
ACGCTTACCGCGGCCCCGATTCGGAGAGGAGCTGTCGTTTGGCTTCGAGCCAATCGGAACTGACGTCGCCGGATAAACCAAATCGACGCCGGCGCTCGGAAATGAAGTAAGCGCGGAGACGAATTTCTTCGTCCGATGCCGAGGCCGTTCTCATTCCAGCCCGCTCTTTCGGCATTTTCGTTTTCCGCGCGGTCGCACTTCTCTTGCGTGCAGGCTTGTCGCTCTTTCTGCTTTTCGATGGACGGCGCGGCGTCACCTTGCCGGCCTTCGCCTCGGCAGATAACGCGCTGGGATCAACCGGCTCCTCATTTTCGTCTTGGACAACTTTAGTTTTTTTCGGCACAGATGGGATTGATTTGACGACTTTAATCGGATTACTGCGGGTGGGACGATTGACAAGTAGATTCTCGGCCGGACTTGGCGACAACGCCAATGTCTAATAAGCTCTGCGCATGCGACATTTTGTTTTCCGTTGGATTGTGACGGCGTTTGCGGTATTCGTCGCCGCGCCGATCGTGGGCATCGATTACGGCAGCAGCCTAGGGTGTCTCTTGGGCGCATCGCTTTTGCTTGGCATCATCAACGCTTTTATTCGCCCGATTCTGTTGTTGCTCAGCCTTCCGTTGATTCTTGTCACGCTCGGAGTCTTCATTTTGATCATCAACGCGTTGATGCTGGAGTTCGTGAGTGAGATCGTTCCTTGTTTCAAAGTTCCCGGTTTCTGGAGCGCAATTTTCGGCGCGATCATCATTTCGATCGTGAGTTGGTTACTCAGCGCATTTTTTCGCGGGAGCGACGGGCGAGTGCATGTGCTCACTCATCATTCGCAGGTTCGCCGTGTGCGAGGCCGCGTGATCGAGCCGGATGAAGGCGGACGGCAGTGAGCTCTTGCTTCGGAATCAGGATCGCGGTCAGGCACACTGATCAGGTTTGTTCTAAGGCGTAAGAGTCGGCTGTCCCCAGCAGCCACAATTTGTTTGCGCACTGCGCGTGAGGACACGCGCCACTACACCGTCCGAGGCTGATTTTAGGAAGTCCGACGCCTTTTATCGGGGGGCGGCTGAAAGTCAACGGAGAGCTGGTCTGCTTCCTGCTTTAGACCAGTTCGGCACTATTCCTCATCGTATATTATGGTTACGTCCTCTAAGTTATCGGGCTGCGTGACGGCGCTGTTGCTCGGTGGCTTCTCCTTGTCTCAGGCGCAAACGAAGTCACCCGCGCCCGCCGCAAGCGCAAGCCCAGCGGCTCTGGTTCAGGCCGTCAATCCAACGGCGAAGGCGAGTGACAATTCCGCCGTGCTCCTCGTGCAAGCTTCAGCACCTTCTGCCTCGCCTGCCGCGAGGACGCCTTCGACGACATCGCCAGCCACGACGACTACTACGATCGAGCCGGACAATTTGACTGAAAACGGCGGGGTCGGTGTTCGCGAGTTTCAAGGCGACGATGTCGGTCAGGTGCTGCGATTGCTCGCGCGGCAGGCCAGAATCAACATGGTAGTGAGTGAGGCGGTCACGGGCACCGTGACCATGCGGCTGGAGGATGTGACCGCGCTTCAGGCGATCGCGATCATCGTGAAGGCCAAGAACCTCTTCATGGATAAGATCGACAATGTCTATTACATTAAGACCGGCGCAGAGCGGACCGCCGAGCCGAACGGAGAGCGATAGCTATCAATTCAGTTACTCGCGCGCAAAAGACACGGCGCCGCTTATCGCTTCGCAGCTCGCGAGCAAGGATCCACCGCAGATAGACGAACGCACCAACACCATTTTCTTCCGCGAAACTCGCAGCAACATCGGCAATATCCGCAAACTCCTGGCTCAGGTCGACAAGCCCACCAAACAGGTGATGATCGAAGCCCGGCTCGTCGAAGTTACAGCCAACCCGAAGCAGAGCTACGGAATCAACTGGGCGGGTGTAGTTGGCAGCTCGACTAATGCGCAGGCGTTAAGTTACGGGGGCTTCAATGCCACCACCATCCCCAAAACAGGCGAAAATATCCCAACGAATGGTTTGGCGCTAGGCAACACACAAAACACGAATTTCTTTGGCAGTCTGGGCAAGTTAGCCGGTGTCGCGAATAGCCAGTTCGCCATCCTAAGCGTGCCGCAGATGTCGGCAACGTTGCGATTACTTAACGAAGATGCGGATGCGGAGTTTCTGGCTAATCCACGGGTTGTGACCGCTGACAATCAACAAGCCAAAATTGAAATCACCCGTAACCAGCCGGTGCCGCAGCTGAATTTCAATGAACAAACGGCCACCGCAGTTTTTGGCGGATTTCAGGATAAGCTATTCGGCAATAAACTTCTGGTTCGGCCGTCGGTGAACAAGGACGGTTTCATTACCTTGATGGTTAAGCCTGAAATCAGTAACAAGGTGGGAGATACCAGCTTCGTCTTTGCCGGCGCAACTGTGACCAGCCTGATCATCGACACGCGTTCGCTGGATTCGAATGTGCTAATTAAGAGCGGCGACACGCTGGCCATCGGTGGCTTGCTCCAGGATGAAGTCACCAAGGCCCGCAACAAAGTGCCGATCATGGGGATATCCCGATCGTCGGTTATCTCTTTCAAGAGCACCTAAATGCCCGCGTTAAGCGCAATCTCTTGGTATTTGTCACACCCACTATTATTGACCAACGCTATGGAACCGGGCTGGAAGATCAGGCCAGTGGCTTGCATCACACGGGTGAGGAATACGCCGATCCGAATGGCTGGCGTAATAATGCCAAGAGTGCCGTTCGACTCGTTCCCACCGCGCAGCGCCAACTCGCGGCCGATTACCCCAAGCCTGGCATTCCGCCCGCGCCAGAGCAGGCGACTGAGGTGGAATTCAAATCTTCGGCAAAAGATCGCGAGTTCTAATAAATTTCAGATGTGGGGTTGAGAGGGGGCGGGTGATCGCAAGGCATCCGTCCTCTCTTTGTTTCTGCTCAGGTGTTGAGATATTTGCTTAGCCGGGCACGCAATTCGGTTCGCGCGCGGAACAGGATGCTTTTAACGGCGGGCACGGAAAGATCGAGAATCTCCGCGATTTGCTCGTAGTTGAGTTCCTCGTATCGCCGCAAAACCAGAGCCATTCTCTGTCTTTCGGGAAGCTCCGTAATTGCCTTCTCGATCGCCTCCTGCAGCTCATTCTCCAAAAGCGACGCATCCGGCATTGGACTAGTTTCATCCTTCAGCGGGATCTCCTCACCTTCCGATTCGGTTTGGATCGGTACGTGTGTGCGTCGTCTGGTGCGGCGCAGTTCATTAAAAACCAGATTGCGGGTGATTTTTAACAGCCAGGTGGTGAATTTTGCGCGCGGCGTGTATCGGCGGGCGCTTTTCCAGACCCGGATGAAGACTTGCTGCGCGATATCCTCGACTTCGGAATTGCTGCCAAGCATTCGCGCGACGGTGCCGGCGACCAGACTTTGGTGGCGTTCGATGAGCTCTTCAAACGCCTGCGTGTCACCGGTGCCCACCAGCCGCATGAGCCGCACGTCTTCGTCATCTTCTTTGAATCCGCCCGCTGGTTTTTGATCAATGCGGGACATTACAGGAAGGACGCTTCAACCGTGCGACCGATTACAGATCGCGGGCGCTTGGCAAGCATCGATCCCGAATATTTAACTCAAAAAAGGTTTTGTCGCGAACTAGTCGAGAGTTCGCCGGATTGCCGTCTGCAATGTCTTTTGTTGCAACCGGGAAGCGCTCTGTGCATGCTTGTTGTGCGAATTGTTTTAAAAGGCGGACGTTGATGAATCACCTGCTTATTCCGAAGGAGCTGAGGCCAATCGCCGAAAAAGTTGAATCGCGGCAACGCGTCTCGGAGGCCGACGCTTTGAGCCTTTATCGCTCGAACGATATCAACGCGCTCGGGATTATCGCAAATGCGGTCCGCGAACAGAAGAACGGCAATTACGTCACCTACATTCTGAATCGTTACATCAACTACTCCAATATCTGCGTTCTTTCGTGCCAGTTCTGCGCATTTGCTGCCAAAAAGCGCGATGCCCATGCCTTTGAAGGATCCATCGACGACATTCTAAACGCGGTCCGCATCGCACTCGGCTTGGGCATTACCGAAGTGCATATGGTCGGTGGGCTGCATCCAACCCTGAAAAAGGATTGGTACCTCGAGCTTTTGCGACGCCTTCGCGAGCTCGATCCCGATCTGCATATCAAAGCTTTCACCGCCATTGAAGTTCGCCATCTCGCACAACGAATCTTTCGCATGTCGATCCACGAAACGCTTGCGCTTTTACGCGAGGCCGGCCTCGGATCGATGACCGGCGGTGGCGCGGAAATTTTCGACGC
>CATPAW010000157.1 GCA_955652255.1 uncultured Chthoniobacterales bacterium
ATCGTTTCCCGCCGCATCGACGAATTTTCGCGTCAGCGTTGCAATCCCGCAGAGACGTTGCAAAAAATTTAGCGCGACCCGCTCCGCTTTCAGGATCGAGCCAGCCAGTCCGTCAATCTCGATGATTAAATCGCCGGGATTGACGTCGGAGCCATCGGCAGAAACGATCCGAACCTGTGTGGCAGGATCGATCCTGCGAAAAACTTCGGCTGCTGTTTCGGTGCCGGCCATAATTGCTTTTTCGCGCGCAATGATTCGCGCTGAAGCGTGCAAATCTGGTGGCACGAAAAACTCGGTCGTGACGTCGCCTTTCCCCACGTCCTCTTGAATCGCAATGGCGATTGGATCAAACGGAGTCGGTTTCATGAAAGCGAAGCGAGGTTGGGCGCCTGATAAACGCGTTTTCCGCGAACATAAGTCTCGAGGTTCGCGTGTGGACCGCCACGATAGACGCAGAGCGCGAGTATGTCTTCGGTGGACAATTCACCCAGCGCGTCGCGGTCCCTGGGATAGGGAACAAGCGCGGCAAGATGGACAACAGTAAGGTCCGCTTCCTTACCGACATCGAGTGTTCCGATCATGTGGCCTTTCCCGAGGGCACGCGCGCCGCCGTGAGTGGCAAGATAAAATGTTTCGCTCGGGCGCAACGGGCGCAGGTTCGGTTCGTAAGCTCCGCGCGCCTTTTGCACGTCAATGGCGGCGCGCATCACCTGCCACATGTTCAACTCGGGGCCGGCGGCCACATCGGAGCCAAGTCCAATAGGGATGCCGGCTTTTAAAAGTTGGTCGAGCTTGATCAGGCCGCTACCGAGAAAAAGATTCGAAGTCGGACAATGCGCGATACTCGACTGCGCGCCCGCGATCGCCGCGATTTCCCGAGGATTCAGATGGATGCAATGTCCGAGCATGGTTTTCGGCGTGAGAAGTCCGCATTTTTCATAGACGTGGGTGTAATCCCGCGCCGACATGTAGAGATGGTGCACTTTCTCGAGCTCTTCCCGATTCTCGGCCAGGTGGGTCTGAAGATAAGCGTCGAAGCGCGCCGCCATTTCGGCCGCACTCCGCATTAATTTTTCCGAGCAGGTGACAGCGAAACGCGGGCTAAAAGCATATTCGAGCCGGCCATCTTCCGCGCGATGCCATTTTCGGCAGAGACGCTCACTTTCCATTAACGATACGGAAATGACTTTCTTTGGTTGGAGCTGGCCATACGAGCCGAGGTCCATCATCATTTTGCCGAGGATGACGCGCAATCCGCTTTGCTTGGCGGCTTCGAAACCGATTTCGCAGCTATCTTCATAGATTGCCGCATGGACCATCGCAGTGGTTGTGCCGTGGCGCGCGAGTTCGTGGAAGAATTGCGGCGCCTCGGTACGCGCTTTCGGGCCGGTGAACTCGCGTTCCACCGGAAAGATGTGCTGGCGCAGCCACGGGAGCAATTCGCTCTCGCCCCGCGCGACGGCGGAATATTGCGGCAGATGCGTATGGCAATCTATGAGCCCTGGGAAGATCGCCACCGGGCCGCGATCGATCCAGCGGACTGGTTTGGGCCGTTGCACCCGGCGAAGATCATCATAATCGCCGGCTTCGGAGATGCGCCCGTTTTCGATAATGACGGCGCCACCACGCCGGCCGCGCAGGGCGCCAAATTCCGGTGCATCGATCAGGAAACCGCGGATGCCAAACAAGGAGACGTCCTCTTCCATAGACCACCGTCTAGGAAAACATCATAAGGAGAGATGGCCGGCAACCGCAACTCCGCTCACGTTGGAACGGCAAAAAAGATTCGGGCGGTGCACGCCAAGGAGAAACAACAAATACGAGAACGTGCAGCCACCCGAACCGCCTTAACCTGTTAACTTCGACACCTCAATTAAGTCCGCGTTCGAATTTTTTACGAAAAAGTAGGGTCAAATTTGGTGTAGAGGCGCGTTTCCTCATGCGCATGGAACAGATATCTGCCGCTGAGGACAGCTGCCACTACAGCTGAAGTCCAAACTCCGGCTGTTGGGATGCCGTCATTCGCGCCGCCTCATCGCGCACTTCCTGCAAAAGCGATTTAAATTCGCACTTTTCCAGGGCAGCGATCAGGCCGGGATACTCGGGCTTGATCCGGAGATCATCGATTGCCACCGGCAATTCCAGATCGCAATCGAGCTCAACCATCTGCCGGTTCTGCAAGATCTGGTCGCGGGCATTGAGCAGCTTCTCGCGCGTGCGCTGATTTTTCACCTTGTCGATCTTGCCCAGCAAAGCTTCCAATCCACCGAATTCGCGAATCAGCGCGGCGGCGGTCTTTCGGCCGAGCCCCACGCCCGGGATGTTGTCCACCGAATCGCCGGCCAGAGCGAGAACGTCGCCGATCAGATTTGGCGGCACCTCCCATTTTGCGGTCACCTCAGCTTCGCCCAGAAGCGCAAACGTATCTTTGGACGATGCGAGATCAGCTTTGGCCGTGGTGTAAATTTTCACGCACGACCCGACAAGCTGAAACAAATCCTTATCGTTAGTCGCGAGCACGACTTCGATGCCGCGTTTGCAGGCAGCGAGCGCGTAACAACCCATCAAGTCGTCAGCCTCCGTGTTGGGCAGTGAAATGTTCCGGAAACCGAGCAGTGGAGTCAGCTTTTGGATGAAATCGAGCTGCGGAATCATCGGCTGCGGCATCTCCTTGCGTGTTTCCTTGTAGGCGGGCTGCAGTTCCATTCGCTTTTGCGGCAGACCTTCATCCCAAAAAACGGCGCCCAAATCTGGCTGCAAATGTTTGATCATCAGGCGCAGGGTTTTCGTAAATCCGAAGATCGCGTTCGTCGGTTCGCCGCGCGAATTTGAGAGATTCTGAATCGCGAAAAAAGAGCGATAGACGTAATAATGTCCGTCGATGAGCAGTAGCTTCACAGCGATATCGTAGCTAAAGCGCGCATCAATTCATCGTTTTTTCGGACGCATCAAAAATATAGTTTTTCTTTCGATTCACGGTTAAATCACGGAATGGCCGAAGAATGGATTGTCCGCGTCCGGGGCAAAGAATATGGACCGGCCGACATTGAAACCTTGCGTGAGTGGCGGGACGAGGGTCGCCTGCTTCCTCCGAACCAGGCGCGCCGCGCCGATGTCGATCTTTGGACAACAGCGGCGGAAATTCCCGGTCTTTTCGAATCAGTCGACTTGGAAAGGCGCACGTCTGATGTGTCACTTCCTCGACGCAGCTTCGCCCAAATTTTGACCGAGACCCTTCGGATTTATCGGAAGGGATTTTTTCAATTCTTCTATCTGACCCTGCTCGTGGCGCTGCCGTCCATTTGCGTGCAACTGAGCGGTTCCGCTTTGGGCACATCACCCGAGATGAACGCCGATTTGCGGACGCTGATTGCGGCCATGTTCACCTTTTGCATGCTCCTCCTCAGTCTGGCCGCGTGGCCCGCATTTATCGTCGGCATCCAAATCGTAACCGCTGAAATAGCGGCCGGGGGTCGTAAGGCGCGAATGTTCGCCCTTGTTCGTCAGGTGCTGAAATTCTGGCCGCGCGTCGCGTTGCTCTGCATTTTTGTTTATGGCGCTTACTTTTTTTGGACGGCGCTTCCGCTGGTAATCATCTGGATGATCATGAGCGGGCCTCTTTCCTTGCTGTCGATCTTGCTCGTGCTCGCAGTTCTTGCTTTTCAGGTTTGGATCGTCGGACGGTTGTTCGTCAACTTCCTCTTTTGGCAGCAATTCGCTGTTCTTGCCGAATCGGACGCCGCCGGCGCATTGCGCCAAAGTAAACAACTCGCGCGCAGCGGCCGCGAGCTTCCTTGGTTTCGTCGCCCGTTCTGGCGGGGCGTTTTTCTTTTTTCAATTTGGTCGGCATTCGTGCTCGCAATCGATATCGGAACGCAGTGGTCGTCACTCCGGCATTATTTTCAGGAGCTGACCACTTCGCAAAATCCGCAAGCTGTCCTTCAGGCGTTCGCAGCAAGCTCGAAAGCTCAACCTTTCAACCTCGCCAGCTTCATGCTCGGCGTCCTCCAAGCTTTGCTAAGGCCGCTGCTGGCAATTTCCTTTGTCCTTCTGTACTCGGACTCGCAAGCATCAAGAGCGGAAAATTTCGCGGAATAACTTTAGCGATTCACAACTCCATCCCATGCGGCTCCAACGTTCGATTGCTTCTTCCTTTCTGGCCGTGGTCGGTAGTCTTGCGGCCGCGCACATCTCTTTCGCGACTACGAAAGGACTGAACCAAATCGTGACGCCTGACCTTCAACCCGAAGGCGATTTTTCGCTTAGCTTCCAAGCGCAAAGCGAGCGCATCGGGAATCCGTATGAGCTGCAAGCCGAGCTGGGATTAACCAAGTGGGCTGAGGTCGCCGTTTTCAAAGGTTTCCAGCCGAATGAGCTGATCTTCGGCACGGAACTCGGACTGATTCAGCACGAGCCGTATTTGCTGTCAGCCGGTTTCGTGAACTGGTCTCCGCACAGTGATGTCGATCCTCAGCCGTTCATCGAAGCCGGTTACTACACGGAACACCACAAGTTCATTGCCGGCGCGACACATGTCGATTATCGCAACGAAGCCATCGTCGGTTATGCCTACGATTTCAATGAAACCTGGCGCGCGCAGGTTGATTTCCAAAGCGGCTCGGGCAATTCATCCACGATTGGCGTCACCTGCAACCTGATGAGAGATTTTCAGGTCAACCCCGCGATCTACGTTACCAACGACAGCCCACATCACGTGCTCGGTTACGTGGTTTTCACCTACACGTTCCATCTCTGGAGAGGAAAGGAAAAGCGCGCCGTTCAGGGTAAAGAAAAATAATTGGGGTCTTGGTAGTTTGGCGGTGCGAATGCCGCCGGCCATCGCGATGGCGAGGTCTCCTCTGACAGGAGCGAAGTTAGTAATGATCGGAGACGATTGTCGATCGATCTTGCGTTCTTAAGGGCGGTCGTGATGCCATTCTTGCCGCGCCCGCGAGACTAACGGCACAAGAGTCCTGAAAAAAGACAGGACATAGGCGAGATAAATGGCGAACGTCAGGAGTTGGGCGGCGGCGAGCCAGACGTGACCGTTGCGAGCGGTAAAGAACTCCGGCCAGGTGCGAATGCAGATCGCGCAAGCCAGATTCAGGACGAATAGCGCCGGCACCAGCACGCCAATATTAAGCCGTTGATCGCGCGTCACCAAAGCGTACAACCGGTTGCTCGATTCTCCCGCGCTATCCTGTTCGCGGGCGCGAATGAGACGCAGATCGTAAATGAACAGCAACCAGACGATCGCTGCGTAAAACGCGCCGAGGGCGAACCACGCTCGCGGGTTGCTCAGCCGCGTGAAGAGAAGCGACTCGCCTAGTGCGCATGCGATGTAAAAGAAATTGTGTCCGAATTCCAGCGGCCAGCGGATCAGCGTGAGCGTGTGCACGACCGATCGCGACCAGAAAATCAGGATGACAAGCAATCCGACCGCAACATAGGGCCAGAAAACGC
>CATPAW010000158.1 GCA_955652255.1 uncultured Chthoniobacterales bacterium
AGCGCAGCCGTGTAATTTACTTCTGAGCGCAAAGGTAGCGTAGTCGTAGAGTCCCAGTGTCGGGCTCGTCGTTTGCACAGCTGCCTAACGATCTTTAATCAATCGCTAATTCGCGGGAGCTCGGAGCCGTGAAGTCGGCGGTCCTCGGAAAGGGCGCGACTACCAGACCATACGATGGCTAATACCAAGCCCAAAGCGCACCAGCTTGCACCGCCGACTGCTCGCCAGGCCACAATCGCGCGGAAAGAAAATGACAACACGGCTACCTGCAAGGCGACGGCAATAATCAGGAGAGCCCGCGAGGCTTTTGCGTCCTGCACCAGAAACACTGCGATCGCCACAGTGTTGATTAACAGCAATAGCACCATGTGACGGGCGGTCGTTTGCGGACTGAAGGCAAGCGCAAGGAAGATGAGCACAGCCCCTTCAAGACTCGTCACTGCGTTTGCTACGTGTCGGTCGCTTCTCGCTGGTCTGAAAATCAGCACTCCATTACGGCGACACATGAAAACAATCGCCGCCATGACAGCGATGAAGACGCACAAGAGAAACATCGCGGCGAATAGGTCCGGCAGCCCGTAAGACCTAGTCAACCGAAACACGGAGGACGTGATGGAGATAGAACGGTCCATGCTGACTCTGAGTATTTTGGCCGTCTTAGGGGCTTCGATGATACCCATCATTCGGCCCATTCCTCGGAGCGCGACTGCCCCGTACTGTCCAGCTCGGGCAAATCCAATTTGCATGGCAGGCAACGCCATAAAAAAACTAAACGCGACAATCGACGCGAAGGCGGCGCGAAAATTTTTCTTAATCAGGAAGTATGGCACAAAGATCAGACTTAAATATTTAATGCTAGCTGTAGCGCCGACAATCGCGCCCGCCAGCAGCGGTTTGCGCTGCATCCAGCTAAGGGTGCAGGCAAAGCCAAGAAGCATCAGGCAATCCGTTTGTCCCAAGATGAAGCTCGCATGAATTTTGTCGGCGATCAGGATCATTGCGATCGCCGCAATTAGCCACGGAATCGAAGGATCATTTTGAGCGCCGGTGCGAAGCCAACATCTTGCCGCTTCGCTTGCGGAGATCAGGGCTGCGGCGAAGACAAACACGCCGCTGAGAACGATCCAGATAATCGCGGCTATGTGCTCGGGCATCAACGCAAGCGGCTGGAGGATGAAGGCAAGAAATGGTGGATAAACGTAGTGCCCGTTAGCGGCTGCATAGATGTCGCTCCCATTCCACATGGCCCGAGCGGCATGATAAAAGTGATGGAAATCTTTCGTGCCGCCGATCGAAAACTGCCTCAAGACCGCATGGGCCCCCAGGATAAACAACACAATGATTGTCAGAGCGCCGTACGCGAGACGTTTCCGGGACGCGATATTAGTGAATCTTTTTTTGGTCATCGGAGAACTGCCACTCGCGTCCTTTCGGTTACGCGTCAGGACAGCACAGGAGGCGGGAAGCTACTCGCTATTACTGAATTTTCGGCGCAAATTCGGCGAGCCGCGCGTGTTCCTCAAGCAAATAGCGATCGGTCATGCCGGCGATATAATCGCAGACCGTGCGATGCAATCCCTCCGCCTCCATTCGGTTCGCGGCCGTTTCGCCAAGCTGGCTTGGATCGACAATGTAGCTTTCGAAAACCTTTCGCAGCATCTCGCACGCGCGCCGGTTCACTTCCGCGACGCGCGGGTGGTAATAAACATTTTGATCCAGAAATTTCCGGAGCGCGCGGTTCGCTTCGAGCAATTCGTCGCTGTACCGAATGAGCGGCGCCGGTTGCTTGCGCACATCGTCCGCACTTTGCACGCCAGCATCGACAATCGATTTTGCGCTCGCTGCGATCACATCCCGAACCTGCACGTCGATGATGTCGCGGATAATCAATTTGTGCAGTTCGGGCTCACGCGCATCCGGATAGCGCGACAGGACCGCGCGATGGCTGCGTTGCCAAACCGAATCCTCTTCCAGTTGCGCGGAATCGAGAATTTCGAAATCGACCGCATCGTCGAGATCGTGGCTATAGTAGGTGATCTCGTCCGCCAGGTTCGCGATCTGGGCCTCGAGCGACGGACAAAGATACTTTTCCTCACTCGGCTTCGCCGGTTCGTAAAACGCCTGGTGCTTTTGCAAACCCTCACGCACTTCGAATGTCAAATTGAGCCCCGGAAAATCCGGATACGCGGCTTCGAGCAGCTCGACCATGCGCAAGCTTTGTCGATTATGTTCGAAACCGCCGTGTTCGCGCATGCATTCCGCCAGCATCTCTTCCCCGGAATGGCCGAACGGCGTGTGCCCGAGATCGTGCGCGAGGGCGATTGCTTCCGCGAGATCTTCATTCAACGATAACGCCCGCGCGATCGTGCGACTGATCGACGCCACTTCAATCGAATGGGTCAGCCGCGTGCGTAAATGATCGCCCGTGCCGTTCAGGAAAACCTGCGTCTTGTATTCGAGCCGGCGAAATGCGCGCGAGTGAATGATGCGCGCGCGGTCGCGCTGAAACTCGGTCCGATAAGCATGACTCGCTTCGGGATATTCTCGGCCGCGCGAATCGCCCGATTTCTGGGCAAACGCCGCCAGCATGGCGCGCTCGGTCGCTTCCATTTGCTCGCGCGTCTTCCAACCATCGCGCGCAATACTTGCCGCGGCCGCCGGTTCCTTGCTCACGCCACGATTATTCGTCGATTGTCGATCTTGGCGAGTCCGGAGTTTCGGTTTGCGGAAGCTGGGATCGCAAAATTCGTTCCGCTTTTCGTGCGGCGGCTCGCACCATCAGCATGTCGAAGACCGCCAGCAACAGCGCGGTCAACGCCAGCCAGGCGCAGATCAGCCAGAACAAGATGAACCAGACTGGCTGCTCACGCGGATTGAGCGCCGATTCCAAAAAGGTCGATCCGGAAAACAAAAGCATGAGCGCTATTAACACCACGGCAAACATCGTCTTGCGCCGCGCGTTTGGATCGCGAATCAAGCCCCGGGTCGCGTGGATCACGAACGAGGTCGTGCGCAGAGGTTTTTCTCCAGGCGAGTCGCTCACTGCTGAAGATTCAGCCGCTCTTTATAAAAGTCGATTCCGATTTGCCAGCGAAAACCATCTGCGTAATTGTCGATCTTCCATGAAAACTTCCGCGAAAAATCAAGTCACTCCGGAACGTCTGATGCAATTTGGTTTCGCCTACGCCCCGCCACTCGTCATCGGTGCAGCCGTTAGCAATAAGGTCTTTGACTCGCTGGCGGGCGGAGCGAAGACCGTCGCGCAACTGAGCAAGGAAACTGGCGCGTCCGTTCGCGGTCTGCGCGCGATCATGAACGCGCTCGTCGCTCTCGAACTCTTAAAAAAAGATCGACATGGAAATTTCTCGCTCACGCCCGAAAGCGAAGCATTTCTTGTCAGTAACAAGCCCAGCACGCTCGCCGGATTTTTCCCGATGAACATGAAGCGGTTAATTCCACTCTGGCTGAAGCTCGACGAAACCGTGCGTACCGGCCGGCCGGCCGAAGCGCGCAACGAAGAACATCCTGGCACCGAATTCTTCACCGAGCTCGTCGAAAATATTATCCCGATGAGTTACGGATCGGCAAATGCGCTCGGCGATCATTTGAAACTCGCGAAAACGAAAACCGAAACGCGTGTTCTCGATCTTGCCGCCGGCTCCGGCATCTGGGGAATTGTGCTCGCGCAAAAATCTCCGCACGTGCGAGTGACGGCAGTTGATTGGGCCGGCATGATTCCCACGACCAAGCGCATCACGCAAAAGTTTGGCGTCGGTAATCGTTTCCAATTCATCGAAGGCGATTTGCGGGAAGCGGATTTCGGCAGCGGCTACGACATCGCCACGCTCGGCCACATTTTGCACAGCGAAGGCGAAGAACGCAGCCGCAACTTGTTGAAGAAAACTTTTCGCGCGCTCAAGTCCGGCGGCACGATTGCCATTGGCGAATGGCTCGTGAACGATGACCGCACCGAGCCACTGCCGTCCCTCATGTTCGCCGTCAATATGCTCGTGAACACTGAGCACGGCGACACCTTCAGCTTCAACGAAATCAAAAGCTGGCTCGAAGAAGCCGGCTTCAAAAAAGCGCGCACCCTTGGAGCGCCCGGACCGTCGCCACTAATTCTAGCAACAAAAAGGTAGGATCAATTGTCGCTCTCGCGGGCGAGCGAATCCTCTTTTTCCTGGACAGGTCGCGGTGCTTTCATAAACGACGCGATGAAAAGGGCCACCCCGAAAACACGATCCCGTAAAAGGAAGTCCGCGGCAAAGAAAGAGATGGATCGTAGTCCTGCTCTGAAAGAGCGCCTCGAAGCAGAGTTTGCGGAAACGGTGAAGAGCGCAACGTTCTATGTCGAGGAGCCGCAGCGCTTACGCGCATTTTTTCAGGAAGCGGCGAAGCAGGCCGCGTCGTTGCCAAGAGATCCGTTCAAAGAGACATGGCCATACTTTCAGACCATGCTGCGTTTAATCCGTGCTTATTATCGAGGCGAGTATCGCTATGTGGCGGAGAGCGTGCTCGTGGTGATTGTTGCTGCCATTATCTATGTCGTAAATCCGCTGGACCTGATTCCTGATGCGATTCCAGCGCTTGGCTTTCTTGATGACGCTACCGTCTTAGCGTTAGCAGTGCGAAGAACGCGGCAAACTTTGGATGACTTCATGACGTGGGAAACCGCAACGGCCCAGCTGTGATGTAACCAGGGCGCTCGCCCTACACCAACAACAACGCGGGATTTTCGAGGAGGTGGCGGAGTTCTTTTAGATACTCGGCGCCGAGAGCGCCGTCGATGACACGGTGGTCGCAGCTCATTCCGATACTCATGCGATGGCCGACGATGATTTGGTCGGAATCATCGACCACCGCGGTTTTTACGATTGCGCCGATCGACAAGATAAAACCCTGCGGCGGATTTATGATGGCGAAGAAACTATCGATGCCCATGCCGCCGAGATTTGAGACGGTGAAACTTCCGCCCTGAAATTCTTCCGGTTTCATGCGCTTGTTGCGCGCGCGATTGGCCAGATCTTTCACGAGCTCGCTGATTTCACGCAGCGATTTGGTTTGCGCGGCGCGAATGACCGGCGCGACCAATCCATCTTCAATCGCCACCGCGATGGCAAGATCGATATCCGCGTACTGGACAACTGCGTCGCCATCAAACGATGCATTCACTTTGGGAACTTTCGCCGCCGCCTGCACGGCCGCTTTCAAAACAAAATCGTTGACGGTGATCTTCGACGTGTCGGCACCTTCGCCGGCAGACTTCAATTCGGCGCGCGCGGCCATGAGCGGCCCGGCATCGATGTCGATGTTGAGATAAAAGTGCGGAACTGGACCGAGGCTTTCGGCCAGCCGTTGCGCGATGATCTTGCGCATGCCCGAAAGGTTGATGCGTGTGCCTCCGTCAGTTTTCATCGATGGAGCAGCCTTTTGCGGTGCGGCGCCTTTTGATTTCGCTGCCCCTCGCACGTCCGTTTCCGTGACGCGACCGTCGGGGCCTGTTCCCTTCACGCTGCCAAGATCGACACCTAGCTCAGCCGCAATTCGCCGCGCGACCGGCGAAGCTTTGGCCCGCGCTTCTTCGCCTTTGTCGATCTGTGCTGCGGGCGCAGCTTCTTTTGCTTTCGCCGGCGCCGGCTTTTCTGCTTCCTTTTTCTTTGTCTCTTCCGCTTTCGGCTCTGCTTTTTTTTCTTCTTTCTTTTCGGCTTTCGCCTCCGCGGGTTTTTCTTTCTTTTCCTCAACCGGCGCTTCCTCGCCTTCACCGCCGATGAACGCAATCTTGTCGCCGACGTTTACCTTTCCGCCTTCTTCGACGTAAATCTCGGTGAGCGTCCCGTCTTCGGGTGATTCCCACTCCATCGTCGCCTTGTCCGTCTCGATTTCCGCGATGACGTCCCCGGCCGAAACTTTGTCGCCTTTCTTTTTCTTCCACGAGACGAGCGTTCCTTCAGTCATCGTGTCGCTGAGCTTCGGCATTTGAATTTCAGGCATGGCTAAAATCAGCAGTCAGAGATCAGGCGTAACAGACCTTTTTCACGGCGGCGATTAATTTGTCCGCGTTCGGCAACACCGCTTTCTCGAGACGTTCGTTGTAAGGCATCGGCACGTCCTCTTGAGAAACGCGCACGATGGGCGCATCGAGCTCATCGAAAATATTTTTCTGGATGCGGTAGCAAACTTCCGCGCCGACGCCACAGAACGGCCGGTCTTGTTCGACAATCACGACGCGATGGGTTTTCGCGACCGAATCGAAAATAGCTCTTTCGTCGAGCGGTTTGATGGAGCGAAGATCGACAATCTCCGCAGAAATGTCTTCGTCTTCCAGTTGCGCGGCCACGGCGAGCGCGAGCCGGACCGTTTGCGCGTAACAGATAATCGAGACATCGCTGCCTTCGCGTTTCACTTCCGCTTCGCCCAGCGGAATGAGCAGCTCTTCATCCGGCGGCTCGACCATTCCTTTCGAGCTGTAGAGAAGCTCCGCCTCAAGGACGAGCACCGGATTGTCGTCCCGCACGGCGGTTTTGAGTAAACCTTTCGCGTCGCGTGGAGTGGCCGGCGTGCAAACTTTTAATCCGGGCGCGTTTGCGTAAATCGGTTCCGTCGCGTGCGAATGGGTCGCGCCGAGTTGATGGGCCGGGCCGTTTGGTCCGCGAAAGGTGATTGGAATATTAAATTGTCCACCAGACATCGTGAACATGTTCGGCGCGTTGTTTACGACCTGATCGAAAGCGACGAGCGAAAAACTGAACGTCATGAACTCGATAATGGGCCGCAAGCCAACCATGGCTGCGCCCACTCCGAGCCCGGCGAAACCGTTTTCACTGATCGGCGTATCGATGATGCGTTTCGGGCCAAAGCGTTCGAGCAAACCCTGGCTGACTTTGTAAGCCCCGTTGTATTCGGCGACTTCTTCGCCCATCAGAAACACGTTGGGATCGCGCTCCAATTCTTCGGCGAGCGCTTCGTTGAGCGCCTGACGATAAGTAATTTCCCTCATCGTGTAGTGGCGGCCGTGTCGGCCGCAGATTCTTTAGATTTTGCAGGCGACACGCCTGCCACTACAGAATTCACGTAGGTGTAATCGTAAAGCCTCTCGAGCGGCAGCTCCGGACTTTTCTCGGCAAACTTCACGGCGGCGAGCACGGTTTCTTTCGCGTGCTTGTCGATCTGATCGAACTTTTCGTTTGTAAGTTTGCCCTCGCGGGTGAGCTGCGCGCGCAAACGCGTGATCGGATCGTCGAGCCGATATTTTTCCAGCTCATCTTTCGTCCGATAACTTGCCGGATCGGACATGGAATGCCCGCGATAACGATAAGTGCGAATCTCGACGAACGCCGGATGCGGATCTTTGCGAATGGAACACACGATCTCGGCGAGTTTGTCGCGCACTTCGCGAAAGTTCATCCCATCGACAATTTCGCCCGGAATGTCGTAACCCTCGGCACGATCAACGATTTGTTTCAACGATGTCGATCTTTTCACCGAAGTGCCCATCGCGAAGAGATTGTTTTCGCAGATGAGAACGACCGGCAGTTTAAAAAGCGCGATCAGATTGAGCGCTTCGTGAAATGAGCCCTGATTGATCGCGCCGTCGCCAAAAAAGCAAAGAGTCACGCGGTCTTCGGTGCGGTACTTGGACGCGAACGCCATTCCCGCTGCCAGCGGAACGTGCGCGCCAACAATGGCGTGCCCACCGTACATGTGCCGGCTCCGATCGAAAAAATGCATGGAACCGCCCAGGCCGCGCGAGCAACCGGTTTCCTTGCCGAATAGCTCCGCCATGCACGCATCCGCGCTGGTGCCGCGGGCAAGGGCATGCGCATGATCGCGATACGCGGTGATGACATAATCGTCGTCACGCACGGCCGCGATTGCGCCCACGACAACCGCCTCCTGCCCAATGTAAAGATGGCAGAAGCCGCCGATTTTCTGCGCTTGATATTGCTGGCTCGCGCGTTCTTCGAAACGGCGGATCAGCAGCATCAGCGCGAGCATCTCGACCTCGTCGCGTGGCTCGGGCCGCTGCATCGAAATTTACGCGACGCGAGGCAAGGCCGCTCCTGCACGCGAGCGAGCAGAGTTTCGGCCAAAGCTCATGCAGGCGATGAAAAGCAGCGTGAACAAAAGATCGCTGAGGAGTGAGTTGCGGAAAAACATCCAACTCGGTGTCGCACTGAACTGGGGCAACCCAACGGTGAGCGCTTGAATCAGGCCCGCAAAATTCTTCGCGTAACCGGGATCGGTGAGCCAGGCGAACGTGTTGGTGATCGCGTAAAAAATCGTCGATCCAACAACCGAAGCCGGCAGAAGCGTTTTAAGCGAAATGCGATTGCGCAACAAAAAGCCGATGGACCCGACCAGAGCAAGGGCAAGATAGCGACAAAGAATCAGCGGATCGACAATGGCCGCGCCGTAATGAAAGTTAAGCACAGCGTCCGAGATAAAAAGCGCGATCAATGGCACGCTGAACTTGTATTTCGCCGGAAAATAAGCAGCGCTGCAGAGCGCGAGCGCGGCGAAGGGGGCGAAGTTGGAAAGCCAGGTCGCGCCGGAATCAATCAAGAGCCCCGTTGTAATGCGATAGGCGACGACGGAAAAAACAAGAAGAAGTGCGGGAATCATCGCAGAAATTTATCCGTCCTGCGCGATATGCAAAGACCATTTGGCTAAACTAACCCGGCGGCGTAATTGTCGCTCTTTTTATTTGTCGATCCTACTTGCGGCGCGCAAGGCGCACAGAGTCCACTGCTGACGCGAGACACTTACTTTTGCGCCGCGGGCGCGGCGGCCATTTTTTGCAGGCGCGCTTTCCGGCGATTCGCGGCGTTGCGGTGAATGATTCCACGCTTGGCCGCTTTATCGATTGCCGAAATGAGTGCACGAAGTTCTTCCGCAGCCGGTTGGCCCGCAACGCGCACTCGCTTTTGGAGCGAACGCAGCCGCGTTCGTACACTCCGGTTGTGAAGCGAGCGCGCCATCGATTGCCGAGCACGCTTGATTGCGGACTTTGTATTAGCCATTGGTTAAAAGGAAAATGTTTGCGCGGGCTGGAGGCTCGCGGCGCGCGGCAAAGTTGTCAAGATGTCGATCTTGAGGGGATTCGCGTTTTGCGCCTGCTTAGGCGCCTCGCCCACTCGAAGCCACCAGCGGCACCGGGGCACTTTTGCGTCCGGGCGTCGTCGCTGATTTCTCGGCGCCAGTAGACGAAATCATTGTCTCGGTCGCCGGTTGGTCGGGCTGGGATGCGGGACGGGCCGGCGCTGCGGCAACTTTCGGCAACCGGTCAGGAACGATTTGGACAAGTGCACCGAGTGGCAGCTGACTATAAAGAGCAGTCACATCGCTCGATTTCATCCGAATGCAACCGTAACTTGCCGGTCGCCCGATTATTTTTTCCTGCGGCGTTCCATGAATGTAAATGCACCGGCTAAAAGCATGCACATTCGAAGCCTCGAGGCCACGCAACCAGATGATGCGCGTGATGATGGGATCACGACCAGGCGCGTTTGGAAGGAGAATTTCTCCGGTGAAACGACGATTATGAAAAACTGCACCGTTCGGCGCGTGGTCACCGATTTTTTGCGCGACTTGCAGGAACCCAAGCGGAGTTGTCATTCTGCCCCAACCATCGCCGAGCCCGAACTTTGAGGTGGAAACAGGATATGTGGCGACCCGGGCGCCGTTTTCCAAAAGCATCAGCCTCTGGTCGCGCACACTAATTATGACACGACTGGGAACCGACAGTTCGGCGCGCGCACTAAACGGATACGCGATCGAAACGAAGGCGGAAACGACGAGGAGGGGGCGAAACATGCGCGACTTCTTACTCAGGATTATTCGTTTGTCACGCGGGAACTGCGGCTGTCGCACGTGAGCCACCGACACTGAATTTCGGCCACGGAGCCAGCGAGGAGAGCGAGACATAGAGAAATCCACTCTGAAACATGAGCAAGAATGGTACCGAAATGAACTGATGGTGCACGATTGCGAACCAAACGAAGTAGCTGAAATAGATCGCGAAGGCCAATTCCGCGAGCGGCAGAGCTGATTTAAGCGGCCGGTATTTGCAGGCCCGCCAGGGCTGCGATTTGCGCTCGATACCGTACTTCGGCGTTCGGGTAAAATCGGATTTGTGATTAAAGAGAGCTTCCAAGACGGCCCGCGCGTTATTGAGTGAGAGGCCGATCCCGAGGGCGAGCAAGCAAGGGAGAAAAAGAATTTCTTTCATCCACGTGCGCGGATGCAGCTCGCGTTGTGCGCAAATGTAAAATACCGCCACCGATACCGACGCCGCGAGAAAAATGGGGATGTCGATCAAAAGAGTCCGCAGCCATCCGGCCTGCGGCCCACCGACGGAGGGATGCAGGAGCACGCATAAGCAAGCAAGAAGCAAGTAAGCGAAATTCGACATCAAGTGACCCGTGGCTTCGAGCTTAATCGGAAACGGTAGTTTGCTGCGCCAGATGGTGGGCAGAAGTTTCTTGCATGTTTGGACGGATCCTTTGGTCCAGCGATGTTGCTGAGATTTGAAGCCGTTCATGTCGACCGGCAGTTCCGCCGGTGTCACCACATCGGGGAGAAAAATAAATTTCCAGCCCACGAGCTGCGCGCGATAACTAAGATCGAGATCTTCGGTAAGCGTGTCGTGCTGCCAGCCGCCCGCTTCCTCGATGCAAGAACGGCGCCAGAGACCGGCCGTCCCGTTAAAATTAAAAAAGCGTCCGCTTCGGCTGCGCGCGGTTTGTTCCAGAAGCAGATGTCCATCCAGAAACATCGCCTGCGCGCGCGTGAGCAATGAATAGCTGCGGTTCAAATGTCCCCAACGCGTCTGGATCATTCCGACTTTCGGATCAGTGAAAAAATCAATGGTGCGCCTGAGCAAGTCGGGCTGCGGGACAAAATCGGCGTCGAGAATACAGACAAAATCGCCTTCGGCAGACTCGAGTCCTGCGGCGAGAGCACCCGCTTTGAAACCAGTGCGATCAACGCGATGGATGAGTTGGACATTGAAACCGCGCCGGCGCAGTTCGTCCGCGCAGGAAGAAGTCAGTTCCCGAGTATCATCGGTCGAATCATCCAGCACCTGAATCTGGAGAAGTTGCCGCGGGTAGTCCAATTCGCTGACGGAGCGAAGCAAACGCTCGACCACGTAAACTTCGTTAAAGATTGGCAATTGCATCGTCACCTTCGGCAGTTGTTCAAATCGCCGGGCCGGGATGGATTCACGGTTCCTGTTTTTGAGAAACAGGTAGATAATGAAATAGCGATGGACTCCGTAGGCCGAAAGACCAATGAGCACGCTCAGGTAGCAGATCGTCCAGACAATGTAAGCGCTTCCTTGCATGTAGCTTTCAGGAGCTGCCCGTTGGTTGAGGCAGCAAGGGCGACATGATGCCGTTTCCGGCGCGTGCGTCAAATCAAAAATGCCGCTTTTGCCTCTGGAAAAGGAGCCGACTTCGGCGCTCTGCTTGACTAAAAGGAACGGGTTTTTCATTGTCGATCTTTCGGAACCGGCGAGCCAAAGCAAAAGTCCCGATCGTTGGAGGCTTCATGCGGAAACGCGCGATTCAAATTTTCGCGCTTTGGCCAACAAGGCAGGCGAGCGTGAGCCCGGATATTCATCTTGCCTGAGGGGGCGGTCGGGTTAATTGGTGATAGAGGAATTTTTTGCGGGCAAGCGGATGCAATTGCGAGATAGATTTAAGAAGCAGAAACGGGATCGTTTTCAACGTTTTAACATTGTTTTTCCCATCCTTTTGGCGGGATGGGTGCCGTCGATTTTAACTCTCGTCGTTTCCTACACGATCCTGACGAATACACTGGAATCGAAAATCCTGCGCGATCGGCAGACCTTCATTCAATTGATC
>CATPAW010000159.1 GCA_955652255.1 uncultured Chthoniobacterales bacterium
GAGTGAATATAACTCAACCATTAAGATTAACTGTAGTAAGAACCAAACAAGAGGAGCGAGCAAAAAAGCAGAGAATTTTCTGAATTGTCGATCTTCGCTCAGTTTAAAAAGGACGAGCGTCTCATTTCCATTTTCGATTTTTTCTTTCAAACGGTAAATGGATTCGACCGTCGGCAAAATGTTAGCGCACGCGGCGAATTTTTCGGTGACTAGCTGATTAGAAATACGCCGCGCTGCTTCGACATTCGGAAACGTGCTCAGTGCGAGCAGAACTTTCCCGGCCATTCGTCAGGCCAACAGGGCGGCGGCCTGCCGGCAAATCCAGCCGCCGCCGAGCACGAGATCGCCATCGTAAAACACGGCCGCTTGTCCGGGCGTCACGGCTTTCTGCGCTTCGTGCAATCGAATGTGCCCGCGGCCATCTGGCTGCGGAGTGAGTGTCGCGCTCGTCCCGGGATGGCTGTAACGAATCTTGACTGTGACATCGACAACTTCATTCGAGGCCTCAGCGATCCAGTTTACGCGGTCAACTTCAAATTCGTGGCAAACCAAATCGTCCGCACCTCCGACAATTACGCGATTTGTCTGCGCATCCAGATCGACCACGTAGCGCGGCCGGGCCGAGCCCCCCGGCAAACCTTTGCGCTGACCGATTGTAAAAAGCTCAATGCCTTCGTGTTCACCTACGAAATTCCCATCGACATCGTAAATCTCGCCGCGATGAAACTCGTTCTCGCCGAGGTGCGAACGCAGAAATATCTTATAATCATTGCCCGGGACAAAGCAGATCTCCTGGCTGTCGATCTTGTCCGCGACTCTTAGACCTAACGAGTGAGCGATTTCACGAATTTGCGGCTTACGCATCGTTCCAAGCGGCGTGAGCGCCCGGCGCAACTGCGGCTGCCGCAAACTAAATAGGAAATACGATTGGTCCTTGCGCGGATCGACCCCTTTTCTCAGCACAGCGCGATCGGCGCGATGCTCGATGATCGCGTAATGACCGGTCGCGATGTAATCGCACTCTAGCGCCTCGGCTTTGTTCCAAAGATTACCAAACTTGAGCTTCTCGTTGCACATCACACATGGATTTGGCGTGCGCCCGGCCTGATATTCGCTCGCGAAATAACTGATCACTGTTTGCTCGAATTGATCCGCTTCATCGACAACATAGTGTGGAATGCCTAACGAATGCGCGACACCGCGCGCATCCGCCACCGCTTGCGGGCCGCAACACTTGTCCTCCGTGCGCGAAATGCAATCCTGCGGCCAAACTTTCATGGTCACGCCCACGACTTCGTAGCCTTGCGCCCGCAACAAATAGCCGGCGACGCTGGAGTCCACCCCGCCGCTCATCCCAAGAAGAACGCGCTGCTTATTCATGTGAGCGATCAATTTCGGTGAAGGAGCAATTCAGTCAACGCTCCTGTAGCAGCCGCCTTGTGGGCGGCGCACTGCGCGAGAAACAATTCAGCGTGGCGCTTCACACAGCGAAACGGCTACAGTTTCGCCGGCACACTTACGAACTGGCTCCCGCGCAAAGTAAACCGCCACGGATGATGCGCGGAGCGCGTGATACCGATCCGCGCATCGGCCACAACATCGACAATTGCATCTGCCGAGCGGAGGAAGCAGTGGCGCGGACCGTCGCACAAATCCATTTCATGATGTTGATCCGTGATCTCGAGGGCCTGCGTGAGTTTGCCCGGTCCGGAGCAAATGCGCTTTTTATCGTCGATTCCGCGGCGTTTTTTCATCAACTCAATCCCGCGAACCGGTTCGATCGCGCGAATTAAAACAAAGCCATTCGCCTCGCCTTTTACGAGCACATTTAACATCCAATGCGCGCCATAACTAAAATAAATGTAAGTGGCGCCGGCTTTATTCCGCTCGACAAATGCCCGTGTGCTTGGCCGAGAGAACGTGTGACTGGCCTCGTCGTTCTCCGCAAAATAGGCTTCATCCTCCACGATGATTCCCCCGCATCTTCCCCAAACGAGCTCCGCGCCGATCAGTTCGCGCGCGCACGTGAGCGGATCACGCCAAAAGAATGTTCGACGAACGATTTGTTTCTTCATGAGCGCGCGGCGCCTTCCGCGATGTGGACCGCGCCAAGCAATTACAACCTCAAAAACCTTTTGCTTTGTAATAAACCCGTAATGTCACGTCGCAGGCCACCGGCTTGCCATCACGAAATGCGGGAATAAACCTGGCGTTCCTAAAATCGGCCAGAGCCGCATCGGCAAACCCGAGAAGAGGCGGTTGTTCGGAAACGACTTTCACGTCCTGGAGATTGCCGGTCGCATCGATTTTCATCTTCAACTCGACGACACCATCTACCAAAGCCGGCGTATTCTCGTTTGGATAATGGAGCCCGGTAAACTTCGATTCGGGCCCAAAGAAAGGTTGCGGCCCAATAAAGTCGTGTTCGTTTTTTAGCTCCTCGGCTTCCTGATTGGAAAAAATGCGTAGACGCGGTTTTCCACCGAGTACCGCGAAGGCGACCGCGCCGTAATAAATAGCGTCCACCGGCCGATGATTATAAACGGCGGGAATAAATCTCTGGTCCGAGGCAGGCGACAGCCTTTTCCGCAGTTCCTCTTGCAACGCGTTCGAATCGGGCGTGCCGTTATACAGAGCGCTCCATTCCACTTCACCGGTTTTCCTTACCGAGCAGATGAAAGTGACCAACGCATCCTTTTGTCCTTTCTTAATTAGGTCCTGCGTGTCGATGCGATTAATCAATGCGGTGGGACCGCTCCCGAGCAAAATCGGCCGGTACGTCGGCAAATCGCCTGCCTGCGCCGACGGAACTTCAGTGACCTGCGACCAGGCAAGATCGACAATCGACAACAAAGCAATCAAGGAAAATGCGAACACGCGCATGGGCAGATACGCAAGCGGAGCGCGCAGTTTTTTCAAGCGCAATCTCGCAAAGATTTAGGCGGTGACCGTCGCTTGAGTCACTGCGTCAATAAGCCGTCACGCTGCCCTCTCTCCATCAGTCTTTTTGTATTAATGACATTAACCAGCGCCTTTGGGCCATTGCCAATCAACGTGGGCCGAAACTGCGGCTCAGCGGCTATTGCCTGCGGCTGGGCAAGAGAGCGATAAATGACGGCGCGGCACAAAGAAGTCCGGCTTGACTGAACGTTTTAAGAAACGCTCGACGGCTGAGCGATTTCATGACCCAGAACTATCCGAAATTGTCGTGCGCGACAATTCCGTTAATGCAAAATTGAGATCGATGTTCGAGTTCGAAGGCATTGACCATGTCGCATTGTCGGTGGGCGATATCGAGCGCTCCGCGCAATGGTACATCGAAGTCTTGGGTTTCGAGCGCCGCCACGAAGGAATGTGGAACGGCGTACCATCTTTTATCGGCAAGGGTACAACCGCGATTGCGCTTTTTCCCGCGCGCACACCCAATTCAAAAACTGCGGCGCACAAAGACAAGATCGATCCGCCAATCGGACGGATTCGTTCCGTGGCGAACATGTTGCACCTGGCCTTTCGCGCCGACTGCAAAAATTTTCTTGCCGCACAAGAAGAACTCAAACGGCGCGGCATCAACTTCCATTTCCAAGATCACGAGATTTGCCACTCGATCTATTTTCGCGACCCCGATGGCCACGAACTCGAAATCACGACTTACGAATTACGTTGAAAAGGCTTTCCATCATCGGACTGATTTTTTCGCCTTATTGTTTTGTTACCTGGCATATCAGGAAACCAATTTCTGGCCGCGAGCGTCGGCAAGCCGCACCGCAGACACGCTTGAGTATGTTCATGAACGCTATCAGCGCATCTATTTCAGTGTTGGCGATGCACAAAAGCTGAGACGCTTGCACAACGAGCAAGCAGTCGTATTACTCGCCATCGTTGCGGGCTGCGTCGGACTTGCATATTCAAGAAGCAAGTCGCGCAAGCGAGTTACTTCCTAATACATTCGCAATTTAGGCCACGCGGCCGCAGCAGTTCTTATATTTTTTGCCGCTACCGCACGGACACGGTTCGTTGCGACCGACTTTGGGCAATGAACGGCGAACGGGGAGATCGAGCGTCACGTCGGCTGCACCGTCGCCATCGGCAGCGATTCCCGCCATCGCGCCCACCGGCTGAGGCTGGCGTGCGCGCGCCGGCGCATTTGCGGTCGGCGCGGTGGGAGCGTGTTCACGCAGCAAAAATTGCGGCAGCGTGGCCAGGAAATTTTCGAATGCCTGCAAGTTCGAGGTGCTGCGGAAAAGATTGTTCAGCACTTCGTTTTTAATGTTCGCCATTAGCTCGACGAACATGTCGTAGGCCTCGGTCTTGTATTCGATGAGCGGATCTTTTTGCGCGTAACCACGGAGATAAACGCCTTCGCGCAACGCATCCATCGCGTAGAGGTGCTCCTGCCAGAGACGGTCGATTGCGTTCAAAATAATGTAACGCTCGAGACTTTTCACCGCGGTCGGTTCCTCATGACTCGACTTTCGCTCGTACGCATCCTTGATCTTTTCGATCAGGAACTGCGTGTTTTCATCGAGCGTGCGCGTCTCGAATTGCGCCTTTTCTTTCGTCAGGCCGAGCGGAAACGTCGTGTTTACCCAATGGATGAGGCCTGCGTAGTTTGGTTCATCGTCCTCGAGATACTCCTTCACTTTCGCCGGCACGGCTTCGTCGATCACTTCGTAGATGAGGGTGCGCGGCTCCTCGGAATCGATTGTCTCGTTGCGATAAGTGTAGACGACTTCGCGCTGATTGTTCATCACGTCGTCGAAATCGAGCGTCCGTTTTCGGATCAGGTAATTGCGTTGCTCGACGCGCTTCTGCGCCGTCTCGACCGACTTGTTCAACCACCGATGCTCGAGCTCCTGGCCTTCCTCCAGCCCGAACCGCTCCATGATTCTTGTCATGCGATCGGCGGCGCCGAAGTTGCGCATCAGATCGTCCTCGAAGCTGACGTAAAAGCGAGAACTGCCCGGATCGCCCTGGCGCGCGCAACGCCCGCGCAATTGTCGATCTATCCGGCGCGCTTCGTGGCGCTCCGTGCCGATGACGTAAAGTCCGCCGCGTGCCGCCACGCGGTCGCCCAGTTTAATGTCCGTGCCGCGGCCGGCCATGTTCGTCGAAATTGTGACCGTGCCTGGTTGACCGGCGCGCGCCACGATCTCCGCTTCCTGCATGTGAAACTTCGCGTTCAGAACGTTGTGCGGAATCTTCTCGCGCTTGAGCATTCGGCTGAGCAACTCCGACGCTTCCACACTCACCGTGCCGACGAGCACCGGCTGCTCCTTGGTGTGGCAATCTCTAATTTCATTGATGACAGCGTTGTATTTTTCGCGCCGCGTTTTGTAGATGCGGTCGTTATGATCTCTGCGCGCCACCGGCCGATTCGTTGGGATGACGTTGACGTCGAGTTTGTAAATGTCGTGAAACTCGGCCGCTTCGGTCTCAGCGGTGCCGGTCATGCCGGCCAGCTTTTGGTAGAGCCGGAAATAATTTTGAATCGTGATGGTGGCGAGGGTCTGCGTTTCGCGGTCGATCTGCACGCCTTCCTTCGCTTCGACCGCCTGATGCAAACCGTCGCTCCAGCGGCGCCCGGGCATCTTGCGGCCGGTGAATTCATCGACAATCACGACCTTGTTCTCCTCGATCACGTACTGGACGTCTTTCTCGAACAAGCAGTAGGCGCGGAGCAATTGTGAGATATTATGAATGCGCTCGGCTTGAGCATCGCAATGTTCCTGTCGCTCCGTCTTCGCGCGCTCTTTTTCTTCGTCGGAGAGGACCGAATTGAGATCGATTTCCGTGAATTCGTTGATCAAATCCGGCAGCACGAATGCATTGGGATCGTCCGGATTTAAAAAGGCCCGGCCCTGCTCGGACAGATCGGATTCGTTCGATTTCTCATCAATCGTGAAGAAAAGTTCTTCCTTGAGCGCGAACAATTCCTCCTTGCGCGTGTCCTGGTAAAACGAGAGTTCGGCTTTATCGATGGCTCGGCGTTTTTCGGGATCTTCCATCATGCGCAGCAGTTGCTTGTTGCGCGGCTGCCCCAGTTTCACTTTGAACATGAGGCGCCCGCCGGTTTCCACATCGCCCTGTTCAAATTTCTCGATCGCTTCGCTCGCCAGCCGATTGCAAAGCATATTTTGCTTTCGCACCAGTTGTTCGATCAGCGGTTTCCATTTGTCGTACTGATGGGTCGAAATTGTGGCCGGGCCGCTGATGATCAGCGGCGTGCGCGCTTCATCGATCAGAATGGAATCGACTTCATCGACAATCGCATAATGGTAGCCGCGCTGGACCTGCTGCTCGCGCGTCGTGGCCATGCCGTTGTCGCGCAGGTAATCGAACCCAAATTCGCTATTCGTTCCATAAGTAATGTCCATCGCATACTGTTCGCGGCGAACGTTCGGCTCTTGATCGTGTTCAATGCAGCCGACGGTGAGCCCGAGAAAATCGTAGAGCTGACCCATCCATTCTGCGTCGCGCCGCGCCAGATAATCATTCACCGTCACCAGGTGTGCGCCGCGACCGATAAGCGCATTGAGATAAAGCGGTAATGTCGCCACCAGCGTTTTGCCTTCGCCCGTCGCCATCTCCGCGATTCGTCCACGATGCAAGACAACTCCGCCGAGCAATTGCACGTCGAAATGGACCATGTCCCACTTCATCGGCTGATCGCAGACCGTGAAGCTATGTTGTCGATCTTTCAGACGGCGGGCCGCATTTTTCACAACCGCAAACGCTTCCGGCAAAATCTCGTCCAGCCGCTTCCACTGGTTCTCGAGGTCGGGAATTTTCGCCAGTTCTTCCTTCCACACCGCGGTTTTCGCGCGCAATGCTTCGTCGGACAAGTTCTTGAATTGCTCATCGAACTCGTTGATGCGGCGCACCATCGGCATCAGGCGCTTGAGCTCACGCTGATTTTTCGACCCTAGTATTTTCTTTAAAATCCAACCAACCATTTCATTTTTAATATCGGCGAGATTCCGTGAGTATCAATTCCGGTAAAGATCTCGCACCGGGTCCACAATGGTCACAACAAACTTTCGAACATATTTTCGTTGTGCCCTTTGTGCTCGTTGTGTGAGCTATTTTTGCGGCTAGAATCGCTCGATGAAGAAAATTATTGCCACAAGCGAAGCGCCCGCTGCGGTCGGCCCCTATTCGCAGGCCGTACGCGTTGGATCGACAATCTATTGCGCCGGGCAAATTCCGCTCGACCCCAAAAGCGGCCAGATCGTCTCAGGAGATATTGATGCGCAAACCCGCCGCGTTCTCGACAATATTACCGCCGTCCTGAAAGCCGAGGGTCTTTCATTCGAGAGTATCGTCAAGACGACGATTTTTCTCACCGATCTCGCCGATTTTCAGACTGTGAATGAAATTTACGGTTCGTATTTCAAGCAAGCGCCGCCCGCTCGCTCGACCGTGCAGGTCGCCGCTTTACCCAAAGGCGCGCGCGTGGAAATCGAAGCCATCGCCGTGGCCGACCAAGGTGGAATGAGTGGACAAGCCGTCAGTGATACCTCCGGATGATGACCAACGTCGGCATGATTGTAGGGCGGCGATCTTCGCCGCCACAAGCGGCGGTCAAAATGGCCGCCCTACAATGAGCGGCGATCTGCTCGCACTCTTTCGCGAAACTGGCGCGTTGCTGGATGGCCATTTCATTTTGCGCTCCGGCTTGCACAGCCGGCAATATTTTCAATGCGCGCTCCTGCTTCAGCATCCAAAAATTGCGGAACAAGTGTGCAACCAACTCGCGGAGAAGTTGCGCGGATTTGGTTGTGACGCGGTGATCTCCCCCGCCCTCGGTGGAATCATTGTCGGTCAGGAGGTCGCTTGTTCGTTAGGCAAACGCCACATTTTTGTTGAAAAAGAGGACGGCAAACTTGTCTTGCGACGCGGCTTCAAGATCGATAATCGCGAAAAGTTCGTTGTCGTCGAGGACGTCGTAACGCGCGGCGGCCGTGTCCAGGAAACAGTGGGCATCGTGCGCACGCACGGCGGGAGCGTCGCCGCGGTCGGCGTAGTTGTCGATCGAAGCGGCAAAAGCAAACCGGACTTCGGTTGCCCGTTTGTTAGTTTGATCGAAATGAATGTCGAAACATTTCCGGCTGACAAATTACCGGTCGATCTTGCTCGCATTCCCGCGGTAAAACCCGGCAGCAAGTAAAAGTCATTCGTGAACGCGCTCTCGGCTTTTTATCATTCATCGGTCGGAAAAAAAATGATCGTCGCGATCACCGGGATCATTTTGATCCTTTTCGTCATCGGACATTTGCTTGGAAATCTGCAAATCTTTTTGGGCGCTGATTGGATCAACGGTTACTCGCAGCATCTGCGCGATCTCGGACCTATTCTTTGGATAATCAGAATTTTTCTGCTCACGACCGTCATTGTGCACATTTACGTCACGATCCGGCTGGCAATCGATAATCGACGCGCTCGACCCGAAGCCTACATCGACAAGGAACATGTAAAAGCCACCTTCGCATCGCGCCACATGGTGATGAGCGGACTGATCGTGCTCGCATTTATCATTTATCACATCGCCCATTTCACCGTGCGCGTGACCGATCGCCGTTTCGCATTGCTCAAAGCCGACCCATTAAATCATTACGATGTTTATTCGATGATGGTTTACGGCTTTCAAAGCATCTACGTGTCGTCCTTTTTCGTTCTTGGATTGTTTCTGCTGGCACTCCACTTGAGCCACGGGTCGTCGAGCTTCTTTCAATCGCTCGGGCTCAATAACAAAACGCTGACGCCGCGTCTCGCGTTCGGCGGGCGAGTTTTCGCCTGGCTTCTGTTTCTTGGCTACACTTCGATTCCCATTGCGGTTTTGCTCGGGCTCGTCAAACCGGCGCAA
>CATPAW010000160.1 GCA_955652255.1 uncultured Chthoniobacterales bacterium
CACCAAATGATCCACTAAATCGCGTGACGTTTCAACGAATCGTTGCGGACAATTCGACAGCGCTCCTTTCCGAAATCATTCATGGACAGCGCGCCAAACAAGCGCCTGCATCGTGCTTTCGACGGGAGCCGCGCCGTAGCGTTCGGCGATCTTTACGGAAACCGCCCGTATGACATCTTCCACGTCCACGCCGCGCTCTTCGATTGCGGTTGCCACAGGATTTCCTCGCACCAAGCCAATCGCCAAGTCCGCCGCTGATGAGCTGTGGCACGGTAGGGTGACGAGCGATGTCTCGATTACTTTGAACCCTGCTCTTTGTAACAGCCCTCGAATCAAATCGGCATCGTAAAAGCCAAATGGCAGCTCATAAAAATTTGGCGCATCGCGCTCGAAAAATGAAGAGATCGTTTCATGCGCGATCCGGCCGATCGGATTGCGCTCCATCGAATCCCACACGTTGAAAAGAAACACGCCCTCCGCATTGAGGACGCGGTAAGACTCGCACATGGCCGATTCCTTATCGGGAACAAACATCAAGCCAAACTGGCAAACGATCGCGTCGAATGAACCGTCCGGAAACGGAAGAGCGCCAGCGTCGGCTTCTTGCCAAACCAAGTTTTCATTTGCGCGGAATTTCGCCTGCGCGAATGCAAGCATTCCGGGGTTGAGATCGGTGGCGACAAATCGCACCGTTGGGGCGAGGCTGTCGCGTAGTCGGTGCGTGAGGATGCCTGTCCCGCAGGCTAATTCTAGGAAATTTCTGGGTCGCTCTCGCTGCAAACGCGCGGCCATGTCCTTCGCGAATGGTTCAAAAAAAGCCGGGCCCAAGTAGCGATCGTAGTTTTCGGGAATCGAGCCCTCGAAAATAACGTTTGGATCGCGCTTCACAAACTCGGGATGCGTTCCGCCGACGAATCGCTTCCCACCGCACGGCCGATCGAGTTCCACCAGTCGTCGTAAAGATCGGCGATCGGCCAGCGGAAGGTTTCGTTGTTCGCGCGGATGCGAAGCTCGTCGCCACCAACTTTTCCAAACTGCTGAAAGGGAACGCCGCGCTCGCGCAAGATCGACATCGTCTTTTCGAGATTCGCGGGTGCGGTCGAAATTACAATCCGCGATTGCGACTCGTTAAAGAAAATCTGAGGTATAGTGGCGCGTCTCCTCACGCGCTCGTTCGTTGCGGCTGAGACAGCCGCAACTACACCATCAAGATCGACATCGATGCCAAAAAGCTTTTCGGGATTGAAGCAGCATTCCGCGAGGGCAAGAGCAAGACCGCCTTCGCTGCAATCGTGCGCACTTTCGACCAGACCTTCCCGAATCAAATCGCGCGCCGCGTTTTGAATTTTGATTTCGTGGGCAAGATCGACATGAGGCGGCGGACCTTCTTTGCGGCCATGGCAAACTTTCAAGAATTGTGAACCGCCCAAGTCATCGCCGATTTCGCCGACGAGAATGATCGCGTCGCCATCATTTTTGAACCATTGCGTTGTGATGTGCCGCTCGTGGTCGATCAAGCCGACCATCGCGATCGTCGGCGTTGGATCGACCACTCCGGCCGGGCTTTCATTATATAAAGAGACGTTGCCGCCGGTGACCGGCGTGCCGAAAGCGCGGCAAGCTTCGGCGATGCCTTCCACGGCTTCGCGCAGTTGCCAGAAATTTTGCGGTTTGTAGGGATTGCCGAAGTTCAAATTGTCGGTGACGGCGAGCGGCTTCGCACCGGAACAGGTGAGATTGCGCGCCGCTTCGGCAACGGCGGCTTTGCCACCCTCGCGTGGATCCAGCGCGCAATAGAGCGAATTGCAATCCGTCGTCGCGGCCAAAATTTTGTTCGCGTAACGAACAAAAAATACGGCCGCATCCGAGCCGGGCTTCACGATTGTACCAGTGCGCACGGTGTGATC
This sequence comes from uncultured Chthoniobacterales bacterium, assembly GCA_955652255.1. GTDB lineage: Bacteria > Verrucomicrobiota > Verrucomicrobiia > Chthoniobacterales > UBA10450 > UBA10450. The sequence goes on from CATPAW010000160.1 coordinate 1,908, forward strand.
GTACTGGTGATAGGCCCAGTTTTTTGACGCGATGGTCGGATCGCGCAGCAATTGACGGAGCGCTTGGTGGTTGTCGATCTTGGGTAAGTCCTCGACACAGCCGTCATAGACCGCCGCTACAGAAGGAGGAGCTTTGGCCTCTCGTTCATAAAGCGGCGCTTCTTCGGCGAGCGGCTTGGCCGGAATTTCCGCGGCGATCGTGCCGTTATTGCGGACGCGCATCATGCCGTCGTCGGTGACGCGGCCGATCTCGGCGCAAGGCACGTCCCATTTGTCGAAGATTTTGCGGACGACGCTCTCCTGGCCGCGTTTGGCGATGATCAACATGCGCTCTTGCGATTCGCTCAGTAAAATTTCATACGGGGTCATGCCCGGCTCGCGCTTGGGAACTTTGGCCAGATCGATTTCGATGCCGCTGCCGGCGCGGCTTGCGGTCTCGCACGTCGAACAAGTGAGACCGGCCGCGCCCATGTCTTGAATCCCGGCAACGGCATCGCGCGCGAGAAGTTCAAGACATGCTTCGAGCAAAAGCTTTTCCTTGAACGGATCGCCCACTTGCACGGCCGGGCGATCTTCGCGTGATTCTTCAGTCAGCTCACGCGAGGCAAATGCCGCACCGGCCAAACCATCGCGTCCGGTCTCCGCGCCAACATAAAAAACGGGATTGCCAACTCCTTTGGCGGCCCCCCGCGCCAGTTGTTCATGTCGCAGCACGCCGAGGCAAAAAACATTTACGAGTGGATTGCCCTCGAAGCTTTCGTCGAAATAAATTTCGCCGCCGATTGTCGGAATGCCGATGCAATTGCCGTAGTGCGCGATGCCGGAAACGACTCCAGTAAAGAGCCGGCGATTGGCCGCGATTTGCTTGGCGCGCGCAAGATCGACATCTTCATTCGCGGTGATCGGCCCGAAGCGCAATGAGTTCAGACAAAACTCGGGACGCGCGCCCATCGTGAAAATATCGCGGATGATTCCGCCTACGCCGGTGGCAGCGCCTTGAAATGGCTCGATCGCGCTCGGGTGATTGTGACTCTCGATCTTGAACGCAACCGCCCAGCCGTCGCCAATGTCCACGACTCCGGCGTTCTCTTCGCCGGCTTTGACGAGAATGTTCGGGCCGGTCGTCGGCAATTTCTTCAGCTCCCGCCGCGAGTTCTTGTAGGAGCAATGCTCACTCCACATCACCGAGAAAATTCCGAGTTCGGTGAAATTCGGTTCGCGGCCGAGAATCTTCTTAATGCGCTCGAATTCCTCCGGCGTCAGTCCGTGCTCTGCCACGAGCTTGGGCGTGACGGTTGGATCGACAACCCCGAAATTATCGGGGCTCGCGAAATCTTTCGGAGTCGAATGTGTCATCGACACGGGCACGTTAGCGAATCTG
>CATPAW010000161.1 GCA_955652255.1 uncultured Chthoniobacterales bacterium
ACCGCCGATGCGCTGCTGCGCTGGCGTTCGACGTACCTACGCGAAGCATCCACGCCGCTTGCGAGGCCTGTGTAATTTGGCAAGGCCAGATTCTGTCGAGCCGACAAAGCAATTTCACTGCTCCGCCGAGCGTCGCCCTACCGATGTATTTGCGATAAGACGTCGATCTTATATTTTAATTCAGTGAACAAGGACAATTTTGATTACGCGATCGACAATACGCAAGTGATTCTGGCGCCACAGCGTCAGATTGCGACCTTTGGCAGCACCAGTTTTCACTTTTATCTCATCTCGGAGTTGATGGACCGCGCGAACGAAGTGCGCGTGCGTGACGGAAAAATTCACGCCGACCGGCCGCAAATCCTGACGTCGGAACATTTCAGCCGCTTATTGCTTGAGGGATTCGGCGACAAGGCGCAGCGCTATGTCGATCAACTGCGCGAGCAGGCGCGCAACTTCGCCGTGCTTCGTTACGGCTTTCAATTCCGGAAGACCGATGTGACCGAGCGCATGTTTCGCGATCCGCTCGATGCCGTCATCGCGCGCACCAAATCGCAAGTGGAAGACATGGAGGAACCGCTCAGCGCCGTCATTCAAGGCGTCGACGACGCCTGGGAAGTTTGCCTGCTCAAATTCACCATCGACATGATCGAACGCTCGAGCGGCGGCAACATCGGCGACTTTCGCAAGCACGGATTGATCTGAATGAAAACGAACGCGAAGACGATAAGTAGTTTCAAAGATGTTGTGCAGTACGATCGCGTTCCAGACTTTTGTCCCGCTTGTCTACACTCGGTTCATTCGTTGCAAATTGCCGACGGAGTGATCTGGTGCAATCCGAACGGCTGAATTCACCGCCGCGCGCGAGAATCTGATCTGGGAGCCCCTAGCCCGGACGAAATAATCGCGGCTGAACTTTCGGCTTTCGTCATTGCGCGCGTCTTGTCATTCTGCGCGTTCGGCTTTGAAAAACTATCTTCACCTTAATCTCAGCCTGCTTTACTGGGTATTTGTCGCGCCGTTCACCGGACGGTTTTTCAAAATCTCGCCGATTTTTCGCCAAATGGTCTTCATTGGCGTGCGGGCGGCGCCGATGGTTGCGCTGACCGCATTTAGCGTCGGTGTGACGCTCGCCATGCAGGCCGCGCATTCGCTCCAGCAACTCGGCGCGGAATTGTACGTGCCCGATCTCGTGATGGTGACGCTGTTGCGCGAAATGGGGCCGGTCTTGATCGCCGTAATTGTGATCGGCCGCAGCGGCTCGGCCGTTGCGGCCGAGTTGGGCACAATGAAAGTTTCCGAGGAAATCGAGGCGCTCGAAGTCATGGCCATCAACCCGGTCGAGTATCTGGTCGTGCCGCGCTTCCTCGCCATGCTCGTCATGTTGCCGGCGCTGACGATCATGGGAAATTACGTCGGCGTATTCGGCGGCTGGGCCGTTTGCCATTTCGCGCTCGATTTCAACACTGCCGGTTACATCCTGCGCGCGTTGCAGAGCGCCGACACTTGGGATTTGTACTCGGGCATGATCAAGAGCGGTGTCTTCGCGTGGCTTATCATTACGATCGCTTGCAACGCCGGTCTACGTGTCGAGGGTGGCGCGGAAGGCGTCGGGCAAGCCACCACCGCTTCCGTTGTCCAAGCGCTGCTCGCGATGCTAGTGATGAACGCAGTGCTCACTGGGATTTTCTTTTTCGGCGCATGAACTCTAACGGCGAGCCCATCATCGAAGTTGTCGATCTTGTCCGAAGGTTTGGAGACCGCGCGGTGATCAACGACATTTCGTTTAGCGTCCATCGCGGCGAGACGCTCGTGATAATGGGCGGGAGCGGTTGCGGCAAGAGCACATTGCTTCGGCATGTCATCGGTTCAATGAAGCCGACCTCCGGCTCTGTAAAAGTTTTTGGCGAGGAAATCACCACGATGAAGGAACGCGAGATCGCGCGCGTCCGGCGACGGTTCGGAATGCTTTTTCAATCGGGCGCGCTGCTGGCGTCGTTGACGGTCGGGGAAAATGTGGCGCTGCCACTTTTGCAGCACACCGACCTGTCGCCGGATGAGATCGAAGAGATCGTGGAGCGAAAACTTCAAATGGTCGGGCTGAGTGGGTTTGAAAATCTCAAACCGGCGGAGATCAGCGGTGGAATGAAAAAGCGAGTCGGACTGGCGCGCGCGCTCGCGCTCGATCCGGAATTGCTCTTCAGCGACGAGCCAACTTCCGGGCTCGATCCGATCATGACGGCGGTCGTCGATCGGCTAACGCTCAAACTGACTCATGGAAGCCACATGACTGCAGTCGTCGTCACGCACGACATGACGAGTGCCTTTCGTATCGCCACGTGGATGATTATGCTCGGACACGGCGACATTATCGCGCAAGGTACCCCAGACGAAATTCGCACAAGCTCCAATCCCGAAGTGCAACAATTCATCAACGGCGAAGCTGATGGTCCAATACCTTTGAATCTTTCGCAAGATGAGCACGAACATCATCGGCACGTAAAGCCTCGTCCATTCCTCGCCGCGCGCGACAGATTTCACCATAAAACGCAATGAGACGAAATCTCTCCGATTACATCGTCGCCATTTCGGTCATCGTGTGCAGCATTATCCTGCTCGGCGCACTGACCATCGCGCTTTCCGGTTATCGCCTGAAAAAACCAACGCGCACGTTGCAAATCAACTACGAGGACGTGACCGGGATCAAAGTGCATTCCGAAGTGCGCTATGCCGGCTCGCCCGCCGGACGCGTGATCGCGATGCGTCACTTGACCGCGGCCGAGCGCACGGCGGCAGCCAACAAAAAAGATGCGGTGCGAATAACGATCAGCCTTGACGAAAACGTTCCGCCGCTGCCTGTCGATGTTACGGCCACGCTTAGCTCCGACACATTGCTGGCGCCAAAATTTGTCGCGCTTTCCGCTGGGTCGTCGGGCGGCAAAACGCTCGCGAACAACTCTGCCATCGAAGGCCATCCGGCCTACGGCATCGAACAAATCACGGCCGCGGCTGGTCCGCTTTTCGAAAACGCGAACAGATTATTGGACAATCTCAATCTCACGGTCACCGATTTAAAAGGGAACCTAGGGGAGTTCATGCCCAAGCTCGGGCCGCTCGCCGATTCGCTCAAAATCGACGTGGACAATTTGCAGAACGTGGTCAAAAGCCTGGAGAGCGTATCCAAGGATGCAGATGCAGTTTTGGGAACCGCCAACACATTCATCAGCACGACGGACAGGCAGCTCCAGCAACAAATGAGAGAGTTGCACGTAATTCTGCTAAACTTGAAAGTGGCCACGACGCACGCCAAAGTGCTCGTCGAATCGCTCGCTGAAAAACCAAACCGCGTGATTTTCAGCGGCAAACCAGCCAAGCTCACTCCCGAAGCCGAAATCCTCAAAAGTCACGAACCCCTGCAGGGGAAAAAACCGTGAGTCAATGCGCTAAGATTCTCGATAGCGCCGCATCAATTTAAAGAAACGGAGTGTGTCGCGCACCGGATGAATGCTGCTGACTTCGTCGGAGTAAACGGTGCTGATCGAGACCGAGTCGATGCGAAAACCCTTGCGGCTGGCGATAATGAGCATTTCGCTTTCGTATTCGAAGCGATCTGCGCCTTCGAGCAGGTCCGGGATTAATTGTCGATGTAGCATGCGAAAGCCGCATTGCGTATCGGGAATATCCTGCCGGCAAACGCGGCTGAGTTTTTTGCTCATGTAACGATTGACGACACGCCTGACGAGCGGCATCGACGAAACGTCGTTCATTCTGTTGCCGAGAATCAATTTCGGTTCTGCCGCCGAAACGGCGGCGGCTAGAAAGCGATCGATCTCTTCCGGCCGGTGCTGACCATCAGCATCGAGAATGAAAACCCAATCAAATTGTCGATTTAAAAAATGGCGCAAGCCGGTTTTGATCGCTTCGCCTTTGCCGCGATTTTGCGGGTGAACGATCACTTCCGCGCCTGCTTCGCGTGCCCGTTCCGTAGTCTTATCATTCGATCCATCATCGACAACGAGCACATTGTCGATCTTGTCGCGCGTTCGGCGCACGACATCGCCGATATGTTTTTTCTCCTGATACGCCGGAATGACGGCCGCGATTTTATGTCGGTCGGGGGCTTGCTCCATCGTCAGCGGATAATCGGATGAAAATCGGCCGCGTGATAAGAGCTGCGGACGAGTGGACCGGAAGCAACATGCTCGAACCCTTTGGCGCGCGCGATCTCGCCGTATGCTTCAAAACGCTCTGGCGTGACGAACTCAACGACCGGCAAATGTTTCGGCGTCGGCCGCAGATACTGCCCCATCGTCAAAACCTGGCAACCCACTTCGCGCAAATCGTCCAGGGTTTGAAATAGCTCCGGCTCGGTTTCGCCCAGCCCGAGCATGACGCCGCTTTTGGTGACAACATTCGGCGACAATTCTTTCGCGCGCCGTAAGACTTGCAGCGAAGTGCGATATCTCGCGCGCGAACGCACAAATGGTGTAAGCCGCTCAACCGTTTCCATGTTGTGATTGTAAATATCTGGCGCAGCATCGAGCACGATTTGGATGCACCAACCCTGCGCGTGAAAATCGGGCACGAGAACTTCGACAATCACCGACGGATCCATTTGGCGGACCGCTGCGATGACGCGCGCAAAATGATTTGCGCCGCCGTCTTTAAGATCGTCGCGCGCCACCGCGGTGATGACAACGTGTTTTAATCTCATCCGGCGCACCGCTTCGGCCACGCGCTGCGGTTCGTCTTCTTCGAGCGCAAACGGTTTCGCCGTCGTCACCGCGCAAAATCCGCAGGCACGTGTGCAGCGATCGCCCGCGATCATCATCGTCGCCGTGCCCTGGCTCCAGCATTCCCAACGGTTCGGGCATTGCGCGCTTTCGCAAACGGTATGCAGGCGGAGATCGGAAATGAGCGCCTTGGTAGAAAAGAACACCGGATTCGAGGGCAGACGGACCTTGATCCAAGGCGGCTTGCGCGCCTGGTGCAGCGCCGGATCAATTTTTGCGCAGGACATTTCGCAAACCTAACGCAACGTTGAACCATTGAAAAGTTAAAGCGTTGAAGAGGACGACACGATCCGCTGTGGGTAGCGCGCGTGTCTCGCGGAGCAATTTCTGAGCTGCGCCGGACGAAACGTCCGCCGCCAGCGCGCGAGACACGCGCTCTAACCTAACTTCGTCCTTCCCGATAACGCCTGATAGAGCGTCAATTCATCCGCCGATTCCAAACCGCCGCCGGCGGGAAGGCCGTGCGCGATGCGTGTCAAAGTCACCGGTTTATTTCTCAAAAGATCGACAAGGTAGTTTGTGGTTGCTTCGCCTTCGACATCGGCGGCCAGCGCAAAAATGATCTCGGAGAACTTCTCCTTCTCAATGCGATCAAGCAGTTCTTTGATGCGCAAATCTTCCGGGCCGATGTGATCGAGCGGCGAAATGCGGCCGCCTAACGAGTGATAGCGCCCGCGAAAGGCGCCCGTTTTTTCCAGCGGAAGAATATCGGTCGACTGCTCGACCACGCAGAGCAAATCGGAGGAGCGCGATGAATCGGCACAGATCTCGCAGATTTCCGCGGTTGCGAAATATCCGCACAGCTTGCAGGGATGAATCGCCCGCCGCGTTTCGCTAATGGCGCGGGCGATTTGCTCCGGTTGATCTCCCCGCGCCTGGATAATCCAAAGTGCGATGCGTTCAGCCGAGCGGGGCCCAATTCCGGGCATCCTCCGCAGTTGCGCAATCAAATCCCGGAGCGCGGCCGGGTATTCGGTCTTTCTCAAAACGCGCGCTGGTTAACCGGAGGGCGTTTCCGCCGAATGCAGCGCGAGCGGCTCGAGCCGGCGCAGATACAATTGCAGCGGCGCATCGTTCTCTGCGTCCGGACCGCGCGCTTTTTGAAATTCCGTGTAGGCTTCGGCCCAGCGTTTTTCTCGATAAAGCACGACGCCGTTCCAGAAAAAGTCGCGCCGCTCGAGATGCTCTGGTTTGGCCTCCGCCGCCAGCCAAAGCGGCTCGTAAATCTCATGCCGCTCCTGTGAATCTACGCCGCTGAGAAAATCGATCGGTCGCGCGACGATTGCCTTGCTCGTAAGCTCGAACGTGCGTGGGCCGATCAAGATGCGGGACCCATAAAAACGATTCGCGACGCAAAACCGTCGCGCGAGCTCGACCGGCTCGCCGCTGGTCAAGAGTCCCGGGCGTTGCCCATCCTTCAGTGGCGCCACAATGATGGTGCCGGAGCTGATGCCGAGATGCACGTCGCAGTTTCCAAAAATGTCTCCGTTATTCTGCTGGCGCGAATCGTGAACGGCCTGCACCAGACCGAGGGTGACGCGCACGGCTTTATCAGCATGCCCGGCATTGCCATCGGGAAATCCAAAAATGGCGATCACACCTTCGCCACCAGCCGCCTCTATATAACCACCGGCTTCCAGAAAAAGTTCAGTCGTGCGGCGAATGAACTTCTCCGTCGTCTCAGCAAAAGCGGCAGGATTGGAGTCCTCGGCAAGATCGTATTTATTGGCGATATCGCAGACGATGACGGTGGCTTCGTAAGTCTTGGCTTCTATCTCGAGAGGGAGCTCACCCGCTATGACACGATCGACTTGCACCTTCGACAACTTTCCTGCGAAGAACGATTTGGCGAGACCGGACCGGCTGCGTGTGGCGATCGCGATCGATCGCTCAGCGGCGACAAAGGCAAAGACGACCGCGAAGATCGAAGGCAGCGGTTGGAAAAACACACGATAAAGCAAGCAAATCCAGAAAAAAACCAGCAGCTCGATCAACAAGGCAAGCAGCAGCCACCCCACGCGGCCACGATGAGAACTCGTTAAAGTGAATCCCACGACACCGAAAGACAGGAATGCAACGAAAAGATACTGCCATTTGTCGCCCATCAATTTCGTGGCCCCGCCATGGTGTGAGATGAAGTCCGCAATTGGCCGCTCCAAACGCAGCAAGAGACCGCTCGCGTGCAGCGCACCGATGATTCCGGCGACGAGGAAACCAATGATCAGCGTTGCGACAAGCGGACGTTTCATCGACAAACTAGGCCTTCTGAACCGACGCGACCGGATAATATGATTGCACAACAAGTTCGCTCAAAAATTTGTCCGGAGCATCCACCGCCGCGGCATCCAGTAAAAACTTTTTCTGGCCGGTATTTTTGGAAATGAGGCTTAGCCCGAACTGATAATCCTTGAACAAATGGGCGCACAGATCCGCCATCGTCATCCGTTCCATCTGCGCGCGCTCGATCAAACGTTGAATCGCCGCATCATTCAACACAATTTCGAGTCCATGTTCGCGCTTGAATTTATCGGCAAAGTGACGCGCGTTCGCCTCGAGCGCTTTCGCTTCGTGTTTATGACCTTCGGCCATCAGGCGATCGAGAACGCGCTTTGGTTCGCGCACCAGTTCAGCCGAGACGCGTAACAGGCTCAGCCCAGATCCCGCGAGATAATATTTATAATCGCGAAACAGTTTCTCAAACACTGTGAGCAAGCCGCGCGCGCCGGTTTTTTCCAGGGCCGCCGCTTCCGCCATGAGCCGCAGGGCCTCGTCGTCGAAGCTGATCTCGATGCCATAGGCGCGAAACGCGCGCTCGTATTGTCGCAGAAGACTGCCCTCCGAAAACTTCATGATCTTGTAAAGATCATCGGCGTCGAGATCTTCGCAGACCACACGCACCGGCAACCGTCCGATGAATTCCGGCTCAAAACCGTACTCCACGAAATCCTGCGTCGTGACGTGTTGAAATAATTCGTTGTCCATCACCTGAACAGGCTCGGCGCTAAATCCGATCTGGCCGTGCTGAACGCGCCGCGAGACCTGCTGTTTCAACCGCTCGAACGCGCCGCTCACGACAAAAAGAATGTGCCGCGTGTTGATGGTTTCGCGTTTTGCCTTGCCGCGCTTCTGGAATTCGAAGGCTGCCTGCAATTGCGCCTGCAAATCGTTAATGCTTCGCACCGGCACCTCGGTTTCTTCCATCAGTTTCAGCAACGTTGTCTGCACGCCGCGGCCACTCACATCGCGCCCAATCAAGTTTCCGGCGGCAGCGATCTTGTCGATCTCATCGATATAAATGATACCGAATTGGGCGAGATTGACGTCGCCGTCCGCTTTGTGCACGAGCTCACGCACCAGGTCTTCCACGTCGCCACCCACATAACCGGTCTCGCTAAACTTGGTCGCGTCCGCTTTCACAAACGGCACTTTAATCAAATCGGCGATGTGCTTGATGAGATATGTTTTGCCGACGCCGGTTGGTCCAACCAAAATCACATTTTGCTTCGCATACTCCGTTTCTTCCGCCCGCTCCGGATTTTCCTTCTGCAGCCGGCGCAGATAATTCGCGTGGTTGTAATGATCGCACACCGCGATCGAGAGGACCTTTTTCGCTTCGTCCTGCTTGATCACGAACCGGTCGAGATGCGCTTTGATGTCACGCGGCAAAAAATTGAAGACGAACTCTTCATTGTCGATCTTGTCCGGTTTTTCCTCGACGCCCGCTTCGGCCGGGTCCGGTTGAGTGAAAGTCGCGACGGAAACGCGATCGCCGAAGTTCGATTTCATGAACTCGGTAATCTTCGCCTTCAATTCTTCCGGTGAAGGAAACGGTGGCGGGTTTTGTTCCATTTGCGGGTCGGGCTTACCTCGACGGCTGGAATCTAACACTGAGGTTTGCGCTGTAAAACTCTGGCGTGCAACAATTCAAGCATGGCGAACTGTGGACGGCAGCCTGAGCAGCGCTGCGTTTATCGGCTGGCAGCGACCTGAGCTGAAGAAGCGCCTGCAAAGATCGCGTCCAGATCGGTGAGGACTTTAGCCGGCCCGAGGTATTCCTTGCCGGCGAAACTATCGGAAATGACTTTGCCGCTTGCATCGACAAGGACGAGGCAGGGAATCCCCTCACCGGCGTATTTCCGGATCGCCTCTTTTCCTGGGACCTTGGCAAAATCGATCGCCGGCCAGGGCATGTTTGCCTCACGCATGTAGGTGTCCATAGCGAACTGCGAGCGGTCGAAGCTGACAAAAATAATCTCGAACTCGGGATGCTGCGGCACGACTCGATTGTAATATTCCACCAGCTGTGGCGTGAATTTACGGCAGGGCGGGCACCAATGCGCCGAAAAATAAAGCCCGATCAATTTCTTTTTTTCGAGCGCTTCGTCATCGAAACGAACCAGGCCGCCGTTATGCCAGGAAATGAGATCGCCTTTCACTAACGGCTGAATGAAGTTGCCGGTCGAGGCGGGCAGACGAGCGGAGGCGCGCTGCTGAGCAAGCTGGCTTTGATATAGTGTATCGAATTTGCGCGATTCCTTAGCTTGAGTTGCGCGTCGCTTCGCTTCGGCGGCAAGTTGTTCCTTTGCGGCGGCCGCTTGTTCAGGTGGAACAGAATAGGTCCCCCTCTTCATCGCACTGATCAACTCTGGAGCCGCACCGGCCTGGGTCAGCATCGTTTCTTTTGCAGAATCAAGAGTATCGGCAAAGTGCCGTGCCGATAACTCCTGCAAAACAGCGCCGCTGGAATAACCGGCGCGCAACATCAAGCTGACGTCTTTCACCGTGAGCGGCGGTTGTGCGGCGCGCGAAATGAACACAACCGAAAGGAAAAAGACCCCCGCCAACCCGCGTTGCATCCGGCTTTACTGAGCAAAAGACGCGCCAATTCTTGACTTATCGAGAAGGAGACGGCGCCGGCAGAAGCAGCGGAATTTGCTCGCGATATTTCGGTTTTGCCTTCGCCGCGCTTTCCGCAAATTGTCGGGCCGCGTCTGTCTGGCCAGTCTCGTTCGCGAAAACAGCACAAAGCCATTGTCGATCCCCTGCGTCGCGAGCCTCCGGCCAGATGAAGGACGCGGAAACCGCAAGCAGCTTCTGCGGCTGCAGTTTCGCCCACGGCAGCCCGACAATTCCGTACCGCGTCTTCAACATCAGTTTCTCGGGATCCGCGCCAACAATTCCGTTGTACCGGGCTCCGTCAATATCCGCGATCGATCCCGAAAAATGAGCTCCGGTAAGATCGACAATCAGTTTGTTTTTCCAATCGGCCAGCCATTGCGCTTTTTTTAACATTGCCGTCTGGGACTTTTTCAACGCCGAATCGGTTATTTGGACGGCGTTGATCGCCGCGCCTGCCCCAGGAAAATTATAGGCAGCAACCTGTTCTTTGTAATTGGCGTGCGCCGCATTCCATGAAACCGTTTCAAGATCGACAGGTTTCATTCGACCATCCTCCTGGCTTGGACCTCTCCCCTCTTCCTGGCCTGCGAGACGATGCCGCGCGCTCTCCTTCTCGGCACTCGGTTCCTCCGAAATCGCGCTGTGCGTTTTAAGTTTTCCCGTCATCGCCCGCAGGTTTTCCAGCGTCGCGGACAGCAGCGTATTGCTGGTCGTATGCTCCTGCGCTTTGCGCACGAAAAAGAAACCGGCAATCCCAATCAGCGCGACCAGCGCAACTCCGGCGATCGCAAGGATTGGTCGGCGGTTTTGCTGAGGCTTTGCAAGATCGACATCTTCTTTTCCGTTGAGGAAACCGCGCGCGCCCTCAAGTTCCGCGACGAGCTCGTCGTAAGAAGAAAAACGCTGCGCCGGCTCGGGCGCGAGCATCCGATGAAAGACGCGCGCCGTTGCCTCGGAAACTTCCGGCAGGATTTTGCGAAGATCGAGCGGCCGGTTCTTTAGTTCCCGAAGCGCAACGGCGGAATTGGTTTCTCCTTCAATAGGCGCTTTGCCGACGATAGCGTGGAAAAGCGTGGCGCCGAGACTGTAAATGTCGCTGCGGAAATCCGGCAGCTCATTGTTTAATCGTTCCGGCGCGACATAATAAGGTGTGGCCCAAATCTCGCTTCGTGTTTCCGCGCCCTCCGCCGCAACGCCGGCCAAGCCAAAGTCGCCGATCTTCGCCGTCTGCTCATCGACGAAGAGAATGTTGCCCGGTTTCACGTCGCAGTGAATGAGGCCTTTCCGATGCGCGGCCCGGAGCCCTTTTGCGACTTGAATGCCGGATTCGAGCACCTGTTCCTCCGGCAAACGCGTTTGCTGCTCGATAAAATCATCCAGGCTCCCGTGATCGACCAACTCCATCACCAGATAAAATTGTCCGTGATCGGTTCCGGAAGAGAAAACCTGCACGACATTCGGATGATTGACCGATGCCGCCACGCGCGCTTCCTGTTGCAACTGCGCCGCGTAATCGATTCCAGTCCCGAGATCCTGACGCAACAATTTCAGCGCAACAAAACGATCGAGCAGCATGTCGCGCGCCTTATAAACCGTCCCCATGCCGCCGACGCCGAGCGTCTCGACCAGGACGAAATGATCGAACATTCGTTCGGCGCGAACTTTTTCGCCGCACTTGGGGCAGGGCACGCGGGCCAATGGCTCCGCCCCCGCCGTGTCGATAACCGTGCCGCAGGCCGGGCACGTTTGCGTTGCAGGTGGGTTTTTCTCAGTAGCCATTGGATCGACTGTAACATTCACAAGTTTGGCAGCAACGAACCGGCTAATTGAAAACATCAGTGGAAAGATCGACAACCATTAAAC
>CATPAW010000162.1 GCA_955652255.1 uncultured Chthoniobacterales bacterium
GGGCTGGGTTTACGAATACGCGCTCGTTGACGACACCGGCAAGCATGACCTAGCCGAGCTTCGCTCGTTTCAAGATTGGAATCTCCGCTAAGCGCTTGCGACCGTGAAAGGCGTTTCGGAAGTCGCGCCGGTCGGCGGTATCCTGAAGCAATACCAGGTCGATCTCGATCCAAACGCGCTCGTCGCTTACAAGATTCCGCTCAGCGAGGTCGTCAACGCGATCAAGATGAGCAACGCCGATGTCGGCGGCCGCATTTTCGAAGTCGCGACGACTGAGTATTTCATCCGTGGGCGCGGCTACATCAAAAAAATCGAGGACATCGAAAACATTGTCCTCAAAGTCGAGAACGGCACGCCGGTTTATTTGAAGAACATCGCGACCGTGCATCTCGGCGGCGACATCCGGCGCGGTGTCGCTGAACTGGACGGACGCGGCGAAACTGTCGGTGGCATCGTGGTTATGCGCTACGGCGAAAATGCGCTCAACGTTATCGACGGCATTAAAAAGAAAATCGAGGAGATCAAATCGTCGCTGCCCGAAGGCGTGCGCATCGTGCCGACGTATGACCGCAGCGATTTGATCAAGCGCGCCATCGCCACGCTGCGCGAGAAGTTGATCGAGGAAAGCGTTGTCGTGGCGCTCGTGTGCGTCCTGTTCTTGTGGCACGTGCGCTCGTCCCTGGTGGCGATCGTGACGCTGCCGATTGCCATCATTCTCTCGTTCATTCCGATGTGGTGGATGAATCTGACCTCAAACATCATGTCGCTCGGCGGCATTGCGATTGCCATCGGCGCGATGGTCGATTCGGCGATTATCATGATCGAAAACGCGCACAAGGCGCTCGAACATTTTCGCGAAGAGTACGGACGCGAGCCGAACAACGTTGAGCGCGCAAGAGTGATCATCACCGCCGCGAAAGGCGTCGGCCGTGCACTCTTCTTCGCGCTGCTCGTGATCACCGTCAGCTTCGTACCGGTCTTCTCGCTCACCGCACAGGAAGGGCGGCTGTTCAAGCCGCTCGCCTTCACCAAAACATTCTCGATGTTTTTTGCTTCGTTCCTTGGCTTGACACTTGTGCCGGTGCTGATGGTGTGGCTTATCCGTGGCAAGATCGTGCCCGAAATCAAAAATCCAGTGAACCGATTTTTGATTGGAGCGTATCAACCCTTTGTCAATTTCGTCCTGCGCTATCGCGTGTTCACGCTCATTGCTGCGCTGGTCATTCTTTTGCTCACCATTTTTCCGTACAGCCGGCTGGGCAGCGAATTCATGCCGCCGCTCAACGAAGGGACTCTTCTCTACATGCCAACCGCGGTGCCCGGCATGTCGATCACCGAAGCGACCAAGATTCTTCAGATTCAAGATCGACAACTCAAAAAAATTCCCGAGGCGGTGACCGTGTTTGGAAAAGCGGGCCAGGCCGAAACGCCGACCGATCCTGCGCCATTGTCGATGTTCGAGACGATCGTCGCACTCAAACCGCCAGACCAATGGCGCAAGGGGATGACATGGGACAAGCTGCTCGCCGAAGTCAACGCCAACATCAAAACGCCTGGCATGGCGAACATTTTCTGGATGCCGATCCAGACGCGCACCGAAATGCTCACGACCGGTTTTCGTACTGTGCTCGGGGTGAAAGTTTTTGGCCCCGATCTGGGCGAAATCCAAAAGCTCGCTGTGCGGATCGAGAAAGAGCTCGCCGAATTTCCAAACACACGCAGCGCTTTCGCCGAGCGCACCGTGGGCGGTTATTTTCTCGATTTTGTGGTGAACCGCGAAGCGGCTGCGCGTTATGGACTCAAAGTCGGCGACGTAAACGACATCATCGAAACCGCGATCGGCGGCAAGAACATCACAACCACGGTGGAAGGCCGCGAGCGCTATCCGATCAACACGCGCTACGCGCGCGATTTTCGTGAAGACATCGACGCGCTCAAACGCGTGCTCATTCCCACGCCAACCGGCGCGCAAGTGCCAATCTCGTTGCTTACCGATATTAAATACAAGACCGGTCCGCCATCGGTGCGCAGCGAAAACGGCAAGCTTGTCGGTTTCGTTTTTGTCGACATCACCACCAGCGACATCGACGGGTACGTGCGCAAGGCCTCGCAACAACTCGGCCAACGCATCCAATATCCGCCCGGTTATTACATTGAGTGGGCGGGACAGTTCCAATATCTGCAAGCCGCCAAACAGCGACTCAAGGTTGTCATCCCGTTCACGCTCTTGATAATCTTCATGCTCATCTACATCAGCACGCGGTCGGTGGTGAAAACCGCGATCGTGCTGCTGGCGGTGCCGTTCTCGCTGATCGGCGCGTTCTGGCTGCTTTACCTGCTCGGCTACAACATGAGCGTGGCGGTTTGGGTGGGGCTTATCGCGCTCGCCGGCCTCGACGCGGAAACCGGTGTGGTCATGTTGCTCTATCTCGATCATGCCTGGGAAAAATTCCGTGCCGAGGGCCGGATGAACACGATGAAAGATTTGCACGACGCCGTGATCGAAGGCGCCGTCAGCCGCGTTCGGCCGAAGATCATGGCTGTCTCGGCGATTCTCTTTGGTTTGTTGCCGATCATGTGGTCCCCAGCGATGCAGGCTGGCGCCGACGTCATGAAACGCATCGCCACGCCAATGATCGGCGGAGTAATCACTTCAGCCTTTTTGAACCTCCTGATCTATCCAGTGATTTACATCATCTGGAAAAAGCGGGGCTTGAAAGAACAAGACGAAGAAGAAATCCCATTGGTTCCGCCAGCGCTGATACCATCCGAAGGAATTCGCCGGCGTCTGCCGAGAATCATCGCGACGGTCGTCATCGCCGTTGCGCTTATCTACGGCGCGAATTTCGCCTGGCACAAATTCGCGAGCCGAAACATGACCGGCACACCTTTTGCTACGCAGACCGTGAACGATCTCACCGTCAAATTGTCTTCGTCCAACGGGCAGCTCAAAAACGGCGACAACGATGTGCTGATCGAATTTCGCGATTCCGGCGGACGACCCGTGGATGTCGGCACGGTCAAATTTGAACTCAACATGAATATGCCCGGGATGCAGATGAACGAAGGCGCAAACATCCAATCCGCGGGTACGCCCGGCCGTTATCGGGCGAAAATCAAAGTGGGCATGGCAGGCGATTGGTCGGCCAAGCTGTCTTATGAAGGTCCACGCGGTAATGGACAGACCAGCTTCAACCTCAACACTAAAACCATAAAAGGAAAGAATTAATTATGCAGATGACACGGCGCGATGTTTGTCTGGTGGCTGGTCGGCATTTTGCTCGTGGTGCTTCTCGTAGTTGTTATTGCCAAGCTTCTTAAGAAGTGATTCGCCAGCGATATCCTCGCCGCAAGAATTCTGAAAATATCCTTTGACCTTGGACTAGGCTCCAAGGTGTAGAGAGCTGAAGTTGGACTAATTGAAGGAGGTGAATTGATGAAACCAATTACAAAATGGCTGCCGCTGATGGCGGCATTGGCAATCGCAGCAAGCGCGTCAGCGACTTCGCCGAAGATGGTGTGCACTCTCACCAATAAAGAAGTGAAAACGTGCTGCTGCGAAAAACAGAAGAACGAAAAATTGCTCTGCAAATTGACCGGCAAAACACTCGACAAGTGTTGCTGCACAGGGATGTAAGTGCGAACGACGCGAAAGGAGGTGAATGAATGGCAGCGAAAAGAAAGATCGAAGTTTTCACGGCGGGCTGCTCGCTTTGTGACGATACGCTACGGGTGGTAAAAGACGCGGTTTCGTCGTGCGGCTGCGAAGTCATTGAGCGCCGTTGTCCTCCGAAGCAGATGTGCAAGGAAGGCAAGGCGTACGGCGTGCGTGCAATGCCCACGGTCGTCGTGGACGGAGTCATCACGTTCGAGGGCCGTGTGACGCGCGAGCAAGCGGCGCTTCTCACGCGATGAGCGAACAGCCGCTGTTGATTGGGCGGCTGGCGAAGCTTTCGGGAGTGAAGCCCGATACAATCCGCTTTTATGAGCGGAGCGGGCTTCTCCCAAAGCCATCGCGAACGGCCAGCGGGTATCGCGTCTATGACGACGCGGGGTTGAAGCAGGTGCGTTTTATTCGGAAGGCGCAATCCCTCGGCTTCAGTCTCGATGAGATCCGGCGCATCATGAAC
>CATPAW010000163.1 GCA_955652255.1 uncultured Chthoniobacterales bacterium
ACAATGGAATTTCCGTGCGGCACCGGCAACGGTGTAATCACAGTCGCGCCCAGCTCGAACGGTCCGTCGATCTCGTGCGGCTCGGGTTTTAAATAGCCCGGAAATGGATTCGGATTATCAAACGCAAACTGAAATACGCGTCTCAGATCGCGCATTGTCTCGGCCGACGCATAGACCGGCATGGAGCCACGCGCATGAGAAAAGCGCCGCAAATCGTCGAAGCCCATAATGTGATCGGTGTGCGAATGCGTGAAAACAACGGCATCGACATCGCGAATATTTTCGCGAAGCGCTTGCGTCCTGAAATCGGTTCCCGTGTCCACCACCCACGAGCATTCCGGGGTTTCGACATAAGTTGAGGAGCGCAGTCGCTGATCGCGCGGATCGGGCGATCGACACACCGCGCAATTGCACCCGATCATCGGCACGCCTTGGGAGGTACCGGTGCCGAGGAACGTGACCGTGAGTTGGGGGTTGAGGGTCGAGATTGGAGTTGGCAAGCTTGGAAAGTCCGAATCCTCAGCCATCAGCCATCAACCATCAACCTCCCCGCCATGCCCGCCGTTCTCACTTTGCTGCGAATAAAAAACCTCGCACTCGTGGAAGATCTCGAGTGGCCGCTCGCCCCCGGATTCGTTGCCGTCACCGGAGAAACGGGCGCGGGTAAATCCATCATCATTGGCGCGCTGCAACTTTTGCTCGGCGAACGCGCCGACAAATCGCTCATCCGCACCGGGGCCGATCTTTGCACCGTGGAAGCGGTTTTTAGCGGAGATAGTTTGCAGAAATTAAATCCTGAGCTTGTCGAAGCGGGCGTTGAACCGTGCGAAGGCGATCTCATCATCAAACGAACGCTTTCCACAAGCGGCAGCAATCGTCAGTTTATCAACGGCTCGCCGACCACCTTGTCGATCTTGAAAAACCTCGGCGACGAACTGGTCGATCTTCATGGCCCGCACGATCACCAATCTTTGCTTTCGCCCGACAAGCAATTGGGCCTTCTCGATTCGTTCGCGCGCGCCCAGGAGCAGCTCGAGGAATATCGCAGGCATTACCGGCAATTGCAGACGCTGACCGCCGAGCATGCCACGCTCGCCACCGCCGAAACGGCGCGCGAACAGGAGCTCGATCTTCTTCGCCATCAAATCAATGAGATCAGCTCCGCCAATCTGGTCGGAGGCGAAGAAGAAGAAATCGAGAACCGCTACAAACTGGCCAGCAACAGCAAAAGGTTGATCGAGCTCGCCAGCGCGGTCGCGAGCAAACTTTCGGACGCGGACGATTCGGTTCTCTCGCAACTGGCCGAGACGCAGCGCTTGTTGCGCGAGCTGGAAAAGATCGACAATTCCATCGGGCAATTTAGCGCTGGGCACGAGACCGCCGTGGTCGAGCTGGCGGAGATCGCGCGCTCACTTTCCAATTACGCTGAAAAACTCGATCTCGACCCGGCGCAGCTTTCCGCGCTCGAGCAGCGCGTTTCGCTCTTCGAAACGTTGAAACGCAAATACGGCGGCTCAATCGCGGAAGTGATTGTCTTTGGCGAACGCGCGGCCGAGCGCATGCGCAAAATCGAGGGACGCGACGCTGAGTTGGAGCGGCTCGCGAACGAAATCAAAAACATTCGGGAGCAAATTAATCAAGCCGGTGAAGCACTTCGCAAGCTTCGCACAAAAGCCGCGCCGAAACTTTCCGAAACCATTCGAAAGAACCTTGTCGATCTTGGCTTCCGCCAGTCGGAATTCGAAGCGAAGCTGTCCGGGCTAGATGAGCCACGCCCAAATGGATTCGATTCAGTGGAATTACTTTTCTCGCCGAACCCGGGCGAACCGTTTAAACCATTGCGCGCCATTGCCTCGAGCGGTGAAATCTCGCGTTTGATGCTCGCGATCAAATCCGCGCTCGCCGCGCACGACGCGATTCCATTGCTCGTATTCGACGAGATCGACACCAACGTCGGTGGCGAGATCGCGCACGCGGTCGGCGCGAAGATGCGAACCTTGGGCCACGACCATCAAGTGATTTGCATTACGCATCTTCCGCAAGTCGCCGCTGCCGCTTCCACGCAATTTGTCGTGACCAAAGATGTCATGCGCAGCCGCACCTATTCGAGCTTGCGCGAAGTCACCGCCAAAGCCCGCCGCGAAGAAATCGCCCGCATGCTCGGCGGCAAAAGCGAATCGGCGCTCGAACTGGCCGCCAATCTTTTGGCGAAAAGATCGACATCTACCACCGCCGCAAAAACTGACTTCTGACCTCCGACTAAGGGCTTAAAGCTTTTATGAGCGGTTTACTTTTCGTCTAGGAAAGCGACCGACCCGGTATCGAGACTGTAATAAGCGCCGACCACCTTGAGCTCACCGGAATCAACTTTGGCTTTGAGAACCGGCGCGGATGAACGTAGCGCTTGCACGACATTCTTTACGTTCTCACGCACCGTCGCCTCGAGGTCGCCTTTGGCTGTCGCTTCAACCGCTGGCTGGATCGCCATGACCAGCGCCTGGATATGAGCGGGTGCCTCGCCTTGGGCGGCGATCGTTTCCTTTGCAGCTTTGACGGCGCCGCAGCGCTGATGTCCGAGCACCACGAGCAGGCGCACGGCCAGATGATCGACCGCGTACTCGATGCTGCCCAGGCTGTGATCGTCGATCACGTTGCCTGCCACGCGCAGTACAAATAGATCGCCGAGTCCTTGATCGAACACGATCTCGGGCGGAACACGCGAGTCGGCGCAGCCAAGAACGACAGCAAACGGATGCTGACTTTTTGCCAGCTCCTCGCGCCGCTTTGTCATGTCCGGAAAGATCACGCTCGCATTTTCATAGCTGTTGGTTGCCAACTGTGTTCTTTCCTCGCTCGACTCATGTGGATGCTGCGGATTGCCTCTCGTGTAGCGTTCATTGCCCTCTTTGAGCCGGGAGATCGCTTCAGCGGGAGGTACGATCAGCTGGTCGGCGTGAGCCGGATCGCTGGCGCAGGCAAA